>DAOUGY010000133.1:0-5512 GCA_034428975.1 Anaerolineaceae bacterium
ACCACACGCCAGGTTCAAGAGCTGCTCAAAGTTGACCGCATCACCATCTACCGCATGCTGCAAGACGGGCGGTTGAAGGGGGTCAAGATCGGTCAGCAGTGGCGCTTTGCCCGCGCCGAAGTTGAACGCTTGCTCAACCAGGGCCTGACCCCGGATGACGAAGCGGAAGACAACAACCCCGATAACTCCTTCCCCACCCACTGTGTACAGGCCATTCAAGACCTGTTCGCCGGCGTCAGCCAGATGAACGCGCTGGTGGTGGATATGTCCGGCACTCCCCTGACCGACATGAGCAACCCGTGCGCACTGTGCCGCAAGCTGATGTCGACTTCCAGCGGCATGGAAGCTTGCATGCAGTCGTGGCGCGAGTTTGCCGCGGCGCCCAAGCAGGATCGCCGCTACACCTGTCACGCCGGCCTGAATTATGTCGGCGCGCCAGTGTTGGACGCAGGGGAGCAGATCGGCATGTTTTTGGCGGGGCCGTTTTACTGGCAGACGCCCGATTCCGCGGAGGAATCGCAGCGCATGGCGCGCCTGGCTGAAGCACACCATTTGGACGTGGACGAATTGAAGGGGTTGGCGCGTGAGGTGCGCGTGATGAGCCGCGACCTGCACGCCCAATTGGAGGCCTGGCCGACGGCCGCGACGCGCGCCGTCCAGAGTATTTTGCACGAACGCACCGGGTTCATCCACCGGTTGAAACGCATCGCGGATCTGACGCAATTTTCATAAGGAGAGGGAGATGAAGACATTTCTGGTGTTGGGGGCCGGCACCGCCGGCACGATGATCGCGCGTAAACTGGCCGGCAAGCTCGACCCGCGCGAGAGGAAAGGGGTGATGGTGGACAAGGACGAGCAGCACTATTACCAGCCCGGTTTCCTGTTTGTGCCGTTTGGCATGTACAAGCCCGAGCAGGTGGTGCAGCCCAAGCGCAAGTTCGTTCCCTCCAATATCGACTTCGTGATTTCGGATATCGAACTGATTGAGCCGGACGCCAACCGTGTCAAACTGACCAACGGCCGCACGATCAACTACGACTATATGGTGATCGCCACCGGTACCGATATTCACCCCGAAGAGACCGAAGGCCTGTACGACGGCGGGGCCTGGCACAAGAACATTTTTGATTTTTACACCTTCGAAGGCACCTCCGCGCTGGGTAAATTTCTCAGCACGTGGCAGGGCGGCCGCCTGGTGGTGAACGTGGTGGAAAACCCGATCAAATGCCCGGTTGCGCCGCTGGAGTTCCTCTTCCTGGCGGATCAGTTCTTCACCCGCCGTGGTATGCGCAATAAGGTGGAGCTGATTTACGCCACGCCGCTCTCCGGCGCGTTCACCAAACCCAAAGCCGCCAAGGCGCTGGGCGACTTGCTGGCCAAGAAGAACATTCACATCGAACCCGATTTCGCCGCCGGTGAGGTGGACACCACCAACAACATCCTGCGCTCGTATGACGATCGCGAAATCCCTTACGACCTGATGGTGAGCATTCCCACCAACATGGGCGCCGAAGTGATCGGCCGCTCGGGCATGGGCGATGATTTGAATTACGTGCCCACCGACAAGTTCACCCTGCAGTCGCAGAAATGGAGCAACATCTGGGTGATGGGCGACGCCAACACCATTCCGGCCTCCAAAGCCGGCGCGACGATCCATTTCCAGATGGAAGCCGTCTTCAAGAACATCATGGATACGATTGCCGGCAAGGGCTCGACGCACAAGTTCGACGGTCATGCCTCCTGCTACATCGAATCCGGTTTCGGCAAGGCCGTGCTGATCGATTTCAACTACGATGTGGAACCGCTGCCCGGCAAGTACCCGGTGCCCGGCATTGGCCCCTTCTCGTTGCTGCGCGAATCGACCATCAACCACTGGGGTAAACTGGCGTTCCGCCACATGTACTGGAACTTAATGCTGAAGGGGATTGAGGTGCCGCTGCCCTCCGAGTTCAGCATGGTTGGTAAAGAAAAGTAAAAATCAAAACGATTTTATGCAAAAGGAGATTCAAATGTCCGAAGAATTGCTCGCCAATGTTCAGTTTGATGCCGATGGTTTCATGGTGGATGCCAACGCCTGGACGCCTGAAATTGCCGCCGCCCTCGCCGCCCGCGAAGGGATTGCCCTGACCGAACGCCACTGGGTGGTGTTGAACTACGCCCGCGCCGAATGGAAAGCCAAGGGCGATTCCCCCTCGCTGCGTGCCATCACCAAGAATACCGATGTGAGCACCAAGGAAATCTACCAGCTCTTCCCCGGCGGCCCGGGCAAACTGGCTGCCAAGATCGCCGGCCTGAAGAAACCGACGGGCTGCATCTAACCCATATCCATACGAAAAAAACAACAGGAGATCTTCCATGACGACCAATGTGATTCAGAAGGATATTCGTAAGCTGGCGATCATCGCCTCGAAGGGCTCGCTGGATATGGCTTACCCGCCCATGATCCTGGCCAACGCCGCGCGCATGGCCGGTATTGAGGTGCACATGTTCTTCACCTTCTGGGGGCTGGACATCATCACCAAGAAAAAGATGGACCATCTGAACGTGGCCACGGTGGGCAACCCCAATATGCATCCCTCGTTCCACATCCCCACCATCATCGGCATGCTGCCGGGTGTTTCGGCCGGCGCGACCTGGATGATGAACAAGGAAATCGCCAAGCTGGATTTCCCGCCGGTGGGCGAGTTCATGCAGATGATTGTGGACACGGGCGCTTCGGTCTACGGCTGCAAGATGTCGATGGACATGATGAAGCTGACCAAGGAAGACCTGATCGACGGCGCGGAAGTTTTGGGCGCGATGGAATTCATGGAAATCTCCGAAGGCGCGCAGCTGCTGTTCGTCTAGCCGTTTCACAACGTGACAAGACTAATCCCCCGGTGTTTCACCGGGGGATTTTTGGTTGCAAGGGGGGGCTATTTTTCGCGCACGTTGATGCCGCGACTTTGCAGAATCCGGATGATCTGTTCCAGGTCGGGGTAATCGTTGAGCACGCGCAGCGGGCGGCCGTCGTTATCGGGGGTGAACAGGCGCAGGGCGGGCTTGTCCGCATCACCGCTGCGCGCGGCGTACCCGATGCCGCTCCACGGCAGCGACCAGTTCATGCCGCGGAAAAGATTGCCGCGCTCATGCAAACCCAGTTCGTCCACCGTCAGGGTCAGGTGACTGATCATCAGATTGAGCAGGCCAAGCGTGGCAAACAACGAGATGCCGCCGAAGACGACCAGCCCGCAGTAGCCCAGCGGTTTGGCGTTCATCACCAGCCAGACGTCCAGGGCGGTCATGGCGTACATCAGCACCAGCGCCATGATCAACCCGGCTGCACGCGCGCTGGACAGCAATCGCGTGCGCTGGAAGGTTTGTGGCAGGGGGTGGGCGGGCGGCAGGTCGATGACGACGGGTGCGAGCGGCGCGCCGCACACGGTGCACACAGCGGAGTCTGCGTCGTTTTCAGCCTGACAGGCCGGGCAGATCGCGATCATGGGCCACCTCCAACGGACTGAAATTCAGATCATCAATAAGAGAGGTACTCCGCCGGCGGGATAAGCCGACAGCCAAAGCTCTGGTAACTTTTCCGCGCCATCCTCATCCAATTATAGTCACAACCCTGCGGCGGCGAAAGAGGACATACGCAGGGGAAGCGTTGCAAGAAAGGTGCCGTTGTCCGGCGGTTTGATTTTGGTCAGGGCGTATGGTACACTTTTTAATACGATAAACAATGCCCGAATTTGTGGGCCAAAGACGATTGGTTTTCCTGAGGAGGGATGGTATGGAGCTTTCCAACGAAACCCGGCTGGAGATGTTTTGGACGATGCTGCTCGCGAGACGGCTCGACGAACGCGCCTGGGTGCTGCACCGGCAGGGAAAAATCGCGTTTCATATCTCAGGGATCGGACAGGAGGCTGCGCAGGTGGGCGCAGCCTTTGCGCTGCGCCGGGGCGAGGATTGGGTGACGCCCTATTACCGCGATCTGGCGCTGATGCTGAGCCTGGGATACACCCCGCGCGAATTTGTGCTGGGGCTGATGGGCAAGCAGGGCGAACCGAGCTCGGGCGCGCGCCAGATGCCCAGCCACTGGAGCCTGCGGCGGGCCAACGCGGTCAGTCATTCCGCGCCGGTGGCCACGCAGGCACCGCATGCGTCGGGCATTGGCCTGGCGATCAAGATGCGCCGCGAGGACAAGGTGGTGCTGACCACCATCGGCGAAGGTTCGACGGCGCAGGGCGAATGGTACGAAGCGGTCAACTGGGCGGCCATTCACCAACTGCCGGTCATTTTCATCGTAGAGAACAACCAGTATGCCATTTCGGTGCCGCCGGAGCGGCAAATGGCGGTGCCCAGCGCGGCCGATAAGGCTTGCGGGCTGGGGCTGCACGGCGTGATGGTGGACGGCACGGATGTGTTTGAAACGCATCGCGTGGTAGCCGAGGCGGTGGCCCTGGCGCGTGCCGGCAAGGGGCCGTCGCTGGTGGAAACGCGCATGTACCGCCTGACGCCGCACTCGTCGGACGATGACGACCGCACCTATCGCTCGCGCGAGGAGGTGGAGGAAGCCAAGAAACGCGATCCGCTGCTGGTGGCGCGGCATATTTTGGAAGAGCAGGGGCTGCTGTCGGCCGCGCAGGTGGATGAGATGGAAGCGCGCGCCAAAGAAATGGTGGAAGACGCGGTGCGGTTTGCCGAACAGGCGCCGTATCCGGCGGTGGAAGAGGGCATGTATCCGGTGTACGCCGAGGAGGTGCGCCATGGCTGAGATTACACTGGTGGAAGCGGTGCGCCAGGCGATGGACGAGGAGCTGGCGCGCGACGAGCGCGTGTTTGTGGTCGGCGAAGATGTGGGCGTGCGCGGCGGAGTGTTCCGCGCGACGGTGGGCCTGTTCGATAAATACGGCGAGGAACGCGTGATCGATTCGCCGCTGGCCGAGCTGTCGATCGTGGGCGTGGGCATCGGCGCGGCGCTGTACGGCATGCGCCCGATTTGCGAAATTCAGTTCGCCGATTTCATCCACCCGGCCTTCAATCAGATTGTCAGCGAGGCGGCCCGCATGTGTTACCGCTCCAACGGGGAGTGGACCGTGCCGATGGTGATCCGCGCGCCGTACGGCGGCGGCATCGGCGGTGGGTTATATCATTCGCAGAGCATCGAGGCGTTTTATGCGCATGTACCTGGGCTGAAAGTGGTGATTCCCTCCAATCCGTATGATGCCAAGGGGCTGCTGAAGGCGGCGGTGCGCGACCCCAATCCGGTGCTGTTCCTGGAGCCAAAGAAGGGCTACCGCCTGATCAAGGGCGAAGTGCCGGACGGCGAATATACCGTGCCGATTGGGCCGGCGAAGATCTCCCGCCCGGGCAGTGATTTGACCATTTTTGCCTACGGCATGATGCATTTCTATGCGCTGCAAGCCGCCGAGAAGCTGGCGGCGGAGGGCATCGACGCCGAGGTGGTGGATCTGCGCACGCTGCGTCCGCTGGACCGCGAGACGGTGCTGGCTTCGGTGCGGCGCACCGGCAA
>DAOUGY010000134.1:0-2298 GCA_034428975.1 Anaerolineaceae bacterium
GTCTTCAGGCACGATCGCGATCAGTTTTCCCTCGTTGGCGACGTAGAGCGGGTCAAAGCCGAGCATTTCACATACCGAGCGCACGGTGGGGTTGACGGGTATGGCACTCTCCTCCAGCAGGATACCGGCGGCGCTTTGTTCGGCTATCTCGTTTAACGTGGTGGCTAGACCGCCGCGGGTGGGGTCGCGCAGTACGTGGGTGTGGGGGGCGGCCTGCAAAACAGCCGCAATCATGGCATTGAGCGGCGCAGCGTCGGAGCGCACGTCGCTCTCAAAGCCCAATTCGCCGCGCGCGGTCAACACGGCGATTCCGTGGTCACCAAGCGTGCCGGAAACCAACACCACGTCGCCGGGACGGGCCTGCTCGCCACCAATTGCAACACCCTTCGGAATCCAGCCGATGCCGGTGGTGGAGATGAACAGACCATCCGCTTTGCCTTTTTCCACTACTTTGGTGTCACCGGCCACAATTTGCACGCCAGCTTCGCGGGCCGCCTCAGCCATGGAAATCACGACACGCTGCAGGGTTTCAACCGGCAAGCCTTCTTCCAGAATGAAACTGGCCGTCAGGTAAAGCGGGCGCGCGCCAGACATGGCCACATCATTGACCGTGCCGCACACCGCCAGCCGGCCGATGTCGCCGCCGGGGAAGAAGAGGGGGGCGACAATGTGGGCGTCGGTGGAGACGGCCAGCCTGCCGCCGCCATCCGGCACGGCGGCAAAGTCGTTTCCGGCGTTCAGCGCGGGGTTGCTGAAATGCGGGGCGAACAACTGACGGATGAGGTCTTGCGTCATGCGCCCACCGGAGCCGTGCCCCATGACGATTTGTTGGGTGTGGCGCAGCGGAACCGGGCAGACCGGACCTTGCATGGTGGGGAGGGTGGATTCACTCATGGGTTCTCATTTCAGAGGAGAGGTTTACGGACGCAGCATCCGGTAGATCGAGTAGAGTCAGGGGATTACCGCGCCAGGCCAAAAATCGCAGCAGGCCGTCCGGTGTGCAGGTGATGGAGGCGTCGTTGACATTGGGGTGAAACTTGAGCAGACCTGCGGAAGTCAGGGATTGATCGAGCAGCACATGCACATGCCGTTCGGTGTCGTGCAGCAGCCCAAACGGGCCGACCGCGCCAGGTTGGACGCCCAAAAAGCGCGTCAGGCGCTCCGGCGAGGCGAGGTGGAAGGCGCTCGAATGGACGGCGTGGGCCAATTGCTTGAGGTCGAGCGGTTTGCGGGCGGGCAGGATCACCAGAAAATGCTGCTTGCCATTCTTGTTGCGTAGAAAGATGTTGCGGCAGTGTTCGCCGGGGATGACATCGTCGTAGGCTTCGGCTTCTTCCACGGTGCGCACGGCTGGATGCTCGTAGCGCGTCCAGGGAATGCCCAGAGCGTTCAGTGCGTCAACCAATTCCTGCTCGATGGGATGAATCATGGCGTCAGGCGCGGTGATATCGGTAGTAGGCGGCGCAGGCGCCTTCGGAGGAAACCATGGTGGCGCCCAGGGGGTTTTGGGGCGTGCACAGCGTGCCAAAGGCGGGGCACTGCGGTGGTTTCTTCTGCCCCTGTAAAATCTGCCCGGCGATGCATACTTCGGATTCCCTGGTTTGGATATGCCCCAGATCGAAGCGGCGCTCGGCGTCAAACTCGGCAAAGGCTTCGCGCAAGCGCCAGCCGGATTGGGGGATGAGACCGATACCGCGCCAGTTGCGGTCGCAGGGCTCGAACATGCGCTGCAGCATGGCCTGGGCGGAGCGGTTGCCCTCAAATGTCACCACGCGGCTGTAGGCGTTTTGCACGTCGTGCGTGCCGGCTTCCAACTGGCGCACCGTCCAGAGAATTCCCTGGGCCAGATCCAGCGGTTCAAAACCGGTGACGACGATCGGAATGCGATACTGTTCGGCAATGGGCGGGTATTCCCAGTACCCCATCACCGAGCAAACGTGGCCTGCGGCGAGAAAACCCTGCACGCGGTTGGCGGGTGAAGAGAGGATGGCGTGCATGGCGGGCGGTACGCATACCTGGGAAACGAGCAGTGAGTAGTTCTTCAACCCCAGGGCTTGAGCCTGCAAGACGCTCATGGCGTTGGCGGGGGCGGTGGTTTCAAAGCCGATGCCAAAGAAAACCACCTGTCTGTCGGGGTTTTCGCGCGCCAGCTTGACGGCGTCCAGCGAGGAGTACACCACGCGCACATTGGCGCCGGCGGCGCGCAAGGAAAACAGATCGCGTGTGGAACCGGGCACGCGCAGCATATCGCCGTAGGAGCAGAAAATGACATCCGGCTGCGCCGCGATGGCCAGGGCT
>DAOUGY010000135.1:0-2237 GCA_034428975.1 Anaerolineaceae bacterium
AAAGCGGGCGAGGTCTCCCCCAGAATCGGACCGATCAGGACAATGTCCGCGTCGGGCTGAGCCTCCACCGCATCCGGCAGGTCATCGGCAACGCCCAGAATGGTCAGCTCGCGATCGCCGCGCTCATCATAGATCAGGCTGAAGCCGCCGGTTTCTTTCGAGGGCAGCAGAATGCCTTCCACGTTGTACTTGCGCATATCGGCGCGCATATGCTCTTCAAAATCCGGGCCAACCATGCCCACCAGCGTGGCCTGCGCGCCCAACTTGGCCAGCGCCAGGCAGGCATTGGTCGAGCAGCCAGAAAGCACGCGTTCGCGGCGCGTGATCACCGGTGTGACGATCATATCGTAGACCGGATTACCAAATGCAAGGATTCGCTTCGTCAAAGGAAATCTCCTCTTCTATATATTTTGAAATAGGATATCCACCAACTTGGTAATAATCGTTGGCAAAAAGATAGACCATAGGAATACGCCCGATATTTCCACCACTTTGGGTGTTCGCCGATCATTGACCTTCTCAATTTTCTCGCGGATGGAGAACAGTGATTCCAGGGTTTGGAGAGTGTCCAACCGGCTGCGCATTGGTTCCTCGCCAGGGATTTGAGAATTTAAGAGGTCCATCTCACCACGAACCTGATTTATTTGCCGGTCGATATCCCGTAAAGCACGGTTTCGTTGCGTCTTAACCATATCCGCGACCATGTTTTCGTTTTGCATGACCTGATAAACCAATAAGACAGTCAGGAAAACGCCCATCAAAAGCAGGTCACCGGATAACCGAATGCCGGCGACATCGATCATGCGGTTCATAGAGGGGACCTGGGATAACCAGATCGATGCCCCCAGGTAAAGGACCACCAACCACACCACGCGTGCGCGCGAGCCCAACCCTACGGCTATGAAGAAGATGGCTATCACCCAGCGCATCCATTCCATCAGCCAGCGTTGAGCGTTAATCGATCGGGAAAATGAGGTCCAGATGGATCCGGTTTGTGAATCCACACCGGGTAGCTGCCCCAGAACCATAAACACGGCTACCACACCTAAAAGTGTGAAAAACAACGAAGTCATCATCCATGCGGAGTAAGATTCCATTCTTCGCAGGGGACCTATTTGAGCAAAGCCATTGTATGGGGAAAGGCGCAGGGGGACCTTGCGTAACCCGCTTAAGACATATAAGACCGTGTTCATCGCCAGCCATGCGCCGTTCCCCAGTAGCACAGAAACCACCAACCAAAAGGCCAAATCGGTCGCCCCGCGAACCGCTTCCCATCGGTCAGAAAGAGGCAATCCGACCCATTTTGATAAAGCAAAACCAGCAAGAACCAAAAACACGAGGATGATTACTGTGCGGTTAAACCCGGGACGCCCGGCAAATCCTGGCATCCACTTGTGTATGCCGTACCCAATGGACACCACAACCAGGAGTGCGGTGATGAAAATCACAGGATATGGCCAGCCAAAATTTATCCACAGCCAGGTGAGCAGCATGGAAACCGCGGCCAGGCCTCCAGCGATTATATCCACCTGGGTGGGCAACGGTATTTTCGCTCCGGCCGGTTGAACCCCTACGATTCGGGAACGAGTGTAATTGCGCCAGTAGATAAAACTGCGGCGGTGTCGCACATTGAACAGCCCGGCAAAGGCATCGGACGATTCAAAACGTGCATACCGGTCGATCAAAAGCACAATCCCAAGACACCCCAGAACGGCAATCGTATTGATCAACAGCGCGAGCACCAGACCGGGGGGCAATCCGGATTCCATCGAGGGCCGGCCAGGCAACAGCCAGGCAAAAAGACCCAATGCCATTAACAGAATACCGAACAACGCCAATCCCAACGAGCGCGAATGGACGAGCGTTTCCAACCGTCCCAACAGCCATAACACCCAGGACATTCCTTCATACGGGCGGATGTCGTCGGATTGGGAATCCGACTTTTCCAGGATGTGGGGCCAATATTCCGCCAGGGTTTTCTCAGAATAGTTGGCATAAACGTCAAAGAACGCTTCGCACGTCGGGCAAGCCTGCACTCGATACCACACATTCATGCCTGAATACGCACGAAGAATGCCAATGCGGTCGAATCCCAACAACGTAAAGAAATCTTTGCCAATCTTTGACCAACCATTAACGTCCAGCCAATGTTCGCGATCTTTCGGGTCAAATCGGCCTATATCGCGCGTATAAGGCAGGCACTCCACTTCGGACAAAGGCGCGCCGACCCCGCGAGG
>DAOUGY010000136.1:0-3139 GCA_034428975.1 Anaerolineaceae bacterium
TTGGCCAAAGGTCAGCGGGCGCATTATGGTCATCACGCACACCGGCCGCAAGAGCGGGCTGCGCCGCCAGACTCCCGCCAACTACGCCATTGTGGACGGCGACATTTACTGCACGGCCGGTTTTGGCGCAAAATGCGACTGGTACCGCAATCTCAAGGCCAACCCGCAGGTCGAGGTCTGGCTGCCGGACGGCTGGTGGCGCGGCGTGGCCAACGAGGTGACCGACACCGAAGCGCGCCTGGGGCTGATGCGCCAGGTGCTGATCGGCAGCGGATTTGCTTCCTTCGCCGCCGGCATCGATCCCTACAAGATTACAGACGAGCAATTGGCCGAGGTCACCCGCGAGTATAAGCTCATGCGTATCCGCCGCGTTGAGGCGCGCACCGGCCCGGGCGGTCCCGGCGATCTGGCCTGGTTCTGGCCGCTGGCGGTGCTGCTTTTGCTGCTGCGCCCGAGGAAGAAGTAAAGTGGAGTGGGTAGTAAGAGTCAGAAAAAAGAACTTCACCGCAGAGGCACGGAGACGCAGAGACAAGGCTTACCTTTTCTTTCATCCGTAGTATCTGTGTTCATCTGTGGAAAAATCGTTGTGTAAATGCGATAATGCCCGACGCCATTTCAGGCGCCGGGCATTTCTCATCTTTCCACGCTTAATCCGTAGAGAAATCTACTCCCGGCCCAGCACGCGCCTGGCCTGCGCCAGCACATTCTCCACTGTGAAGCCGAATTTTTCAAACAGCACCTTGGCCGGCGCCGACGCCCCGTACCCGTGCATGCTCACGATCGCGCCGCCGTCGCCCACCCAGCGCTCCCAACCCATCGGCATGGCGGCTTCCACCGCCACGCGCGCCCTGATCTGCGCCGGCAGCACCGCTTCGCGATAGGTTGCATCCTGCGCCTCAAACAGCTCCCAACTGGGGAAGGACACCACCCGCACGCCCACACCTTCGGCCGCCAGGGCCTGCCCGGCGCGGAACACCAAATCCACCTCGGAGCCGCTGGCCATCAAAATGATCTCCGGCGCCTTGCCGCCTAAATCAGCCAGCACATACGCCCCGCGCCGCGCACCGGCCGCCGCGCCGCACACACTGCGATCCACCGTAGGCAGCGCCTGACGAGTCAATACCAGCGCCGTCGGGCCGCCGCGCCGTTCCACCGCCACGCGCCAGGCCTCGGCCGTCTCGTTGGCGTCCGCCGGGCGCAACGTCACCAGATTGGGAATCACGCGCAGCGAAGCCAGATGCTCCACCGGTTGGTGGGTGGGGCCGTCTTCGCCCAGGCCAATGCTGTCATGGGTGAAGACCCAAATCGCCGGCACGTGCGAAAGCGCGCCAACGCGCAGCGCCCCGCGCATATAATCGGCAAAGGTCAGGAAGGTCGCGCCGTAGGGCATCAACCCGCCGTGCAGCGCCATGCCGTTGACCACCGCCGCCATGCCGTGCTCGCGCACGCCAAAGTGGAAGTTGCGCCCGGCGCGGCTGTCCTTTTGGAAAGCCGGCAGCCCTTTCAGGAAGGTGTTGTTGGAAGGAGCCAGATCGGCCGAGCCGCCAGTCAATTCGGGCAACACGGCGGCCAGCGCGTTCAGCACCGTGCCCGACGCCGCGCGCGTGGCCACGCCCCTGGCGTCCGCCGGGAAGGCCGGCAGCGCCTGCTCCCAACCTTCGGGCAGCCGTCCGGCGATGCGCCGCTCCAGCTCGGCCGCTTCGGCCGGGAAGGCCGCGCGGTACGCCGCGAAGCGCGCTTCCCATTCGACCTGCTGCGCCGCGCCGCGTTCCACCGCCTGGCGGAAGAAAGCCAGCACATCCTCCGGCACGAAAAAGCGCGGTTCCACCGGCCAGCCCAACTTGCGCTTGGCGCCGTCCAGCTCCTCGTCGCCCGGCGGTTCGCCGTGCGCCTTGGCCGTGTCCTGGCGCGTCGGCAGGCCAAACCCGATGTGCGTGCGGCACACAATCAAAGTCGGGCGCGGGTCGGTTTTCGCCGCGTGAATGGCCGCGTCGATTGCCTCGACATCGTTTCCGTCGGCCACGTGCAGCACCTGCCAGCCGTAGGCCTCAAAACGCTTGCCGCGCTCTTCGGTAAAGGCCAGGTCGGTCGAACCGTCAATCGAAATGCGATTGTCATCGTACAGGTAGATCAACTTGCCGAGCTGCAAATGCCCGCCCAGCGACGCCGCCTCGGACGCCACACCTTCCATCAAATCACCGTCGGTGACGATGGCATAGGTGAAGTGGTCCACAATATCATGCCCCGGCCGGTTGTAGGTGGCCGCCAGTTGCGCTTCGGCGATGGCAAAGCCCACCCCGTTGGCCAGCCCCTGCCCCAGCGGGCCGGTGGTCGTCTCCACCCCGGGGGTCACGCCCACCTCAGGGTGGCCCGGCGTGCGGCTGCCCCACTGACGGAAGTTTTGCAGCTCTTCCAGCGACAGGTCATAGCCGGTGAGATACAGCAGCGAATAAAGCAGCATCGAGCCGTGCCCGCCGGAAAGGATGAAACGGTCGCGGTCGAACCAGCCCGGATTGGCCGGATTGTGGCGCAGATGGCGCGTCCAGATGGTGTAGGCCATGGCCGCCGTGCCCATCGGCAGGCCGGGATGGCCGGAATTGGCTTTTTGCACGCCGTCCGCCGATAGGAATCGAATGGCGTTGATGGCGCGCTCTTGCAAATCGTGTGTCAGGTTCATGGCAGACTCCCGGAAAAAGATTTTAAGATTGCGATGGATCTCCCAAATTTTACCCTGTCTGGCCGTTTTGCGCCGGGCGAGTTGGCCCACAGCGCGCCCATTTTCCCGGACGGTTTTTATCACGCCGCGCAACCGGCTATGTGGTCAACGCCGCGCGCTCGCTGCCCTTCATCATCCTGCTGGTGGTGGTCATTCCATTCACGCGCCTGATGGCTGGCACCACCATCGGCGCCACCGCCGCCATTGTGCCGCTCTCGCTGGCGGCCATCCCCTTCTTCGCACGCGTGGCCGAAACCGCCCTGCACGAAGTGGATCGCGGGCTGGTGGAAGCCGCCCAGGCGATGGGCTGCACCCCCGCGCAAATTGTCCGCAAGGTACTCATCCCCCCAGGCGCTGCCCGGTCTGATCCTCGGCGCGGCCATCACCGTCATCAGCCTGGTCAGTTATTCGGCCATAGCCGGC
>DAOUGY010000137.1:0-6855 GCA_034428975.1 Anaerolineaceae bacterium
ATGGTTTAAAACAAAAAAGGCAAGCCGGAGCCTGCCTTCCGATACTCTTTGATTGTGTGGGCCCGGATGGATTCGAACCATCAACCCAGCGGTTATGAGCCGCGTGCTCTGCCATTGAGCTACGGGCCCGCGTTTCCCTCGCGAGCCCCATCATTATATCATATGCCTCGCGCCCCACTACTCATCCACCACCAACGGGAAGAACAACTGCAGCTTGACCAGAATCGACGGCGGCGGGTTGATCGTCCAGGAGATCGGGTCTTCCATGCCGCCCGGGCCGCTCAACAATGGCAGTCCGGGGCGTTCCACCAGCGTCAGGTAGGTATAGGCTTCTGCATTGACGTCCGCGATGCATTCCACGCTGAAACGCAGCAGCACGCCCGACCCCGAAACCGGCGATCCGCCGATCAGATAATGCACAGCGTTCAGGCTTCCGCCGCTGTTATCCAGCGTCACAACGCGTGGGGCCACGCCTGGGGCCAGAAATTCGCCGTTGCGCACGTTGGAAAGCTGCACGACGGTCGGGTCAAACGTGAGGTACAGATCATAGCCCGCCAGATTGGTCACATTGGCCACTTCCACGCGGTATTCCAGCGTCTGATCGGGCAGGCAAACCCGGCTACCCGCCGGTTCCACTTTCAAAATCGCCGGGGTGGACGCCGAATAGCCGGGCCGGCCGGCGGTCAGCACCGCCAATACCAGCACAGCCAGCAACAGGCTGCGTCCGATCCATTGCCAGATTGCAAAATTCTTCAAACCCGGCCTGCCTTTCTCCATTTCACTCACCCAGCCGGTCACGCAACGCGCGGCGCTGGCGCAGCACAATGATGCCCACCGTCAGGGCCACCAGCCCCACCGCCCCAATGCACACCAGCCACCACGGCGGCGGCCACAACCGAATGCCCCCTCCCTGCATGCCGGATATGGGAATCACCACGCTGAGCGGGGCGTCGCTGGGGGCGGGGGTGGCCATGGAAATCAACGCGGCGGTGGGCGTGGGCGTGTGCACCGTGGGGGTCATCGTCGGCGGCAGCGGTGTGTAGGTGATGGTCGGCGTGGCGGTGCGTGTGGGAGTGCGCGTCCAGGTCGGCACCAGCAGGCGCGGGGTGTTGGTCAATTTCGGCTCGGGGGTCCACACCGCCTTGACTGTGATCGAGACCGTCACCGCATTGCTGGCGCTGGAATTATCCAACGCGTGGTAGGTAAAAGAATCGCTCCCGGAAAAACCCGCATCCGGCGTATAACTGAACGACCCATCGTCGTTGACATCCGCTTTGCCGTGCTTCGCGCCGGTCACCAATTTGGCGCTCAGGTTATCCCCATCGATATCCTTGTCGTTGCCCAACAGTCCCGGCGCGCTCACATCCAATGTGGTGTTTTGAAAGGTGATATAACTGTCGCCCTGCGCCACCGGCGGGTCGTTGGTGCCGTCGACCGAGATGGAGACCCTGGCTTTGTCGGAATAATCCTTGCCATCGTAAGCACGGTAGGTGAAGCCGTCCGAGCCGTTGTAATTCTTATCGGGTGAGTAGCGAAACGTGCCGTTATCGTACAGGTCCACCGAGCCATGTGCCGGGCCGCTCACCAGCACCACCGAAAGGCGGTCGCCGTCCGGGTCGCTGTCGTTATCCAACACACCGCTGCCGGCATTGGAAATGATCAGTTCCACATCCTCCAGCGCGTTGTAATAATCGTCCAGGGCTATCGGAGCGCGGTTCGGCATCGTCACCGTCACGCTGGCATTGTGGTTGGAATGTCCCACGCTGCTGCCGTCCGCGCGGATCAGGTCGGCGTTGTCCAGCGAGAGGGTCGACTTTCCCAGCCCCGAGCCAGTGAAGACCAACCGCAGCAATGTGCCCGAGCCGGTCTGTTCAGGCTTGTCAAACTGCGCGCCCGCCACGCGAATGGAGTTGCTCGTTTCCAGCGAGACGATCTCCTGCGGGCTGTCCAGGAAACCGCCAAAAGACCAGGAAGAGAGGGTGAGCACGCCCGGGTCGAAGCCGACGGTCACATCAAACGCGTTCACGCCGCTGTCACCGGGAACGTTGGCCACATCCACATCCACTGTCACCGTGTCGCCGATCAGGATGGTGCCGGCGGACGGCGAAATGCTGACCGATGCGCCGCTCTGCGCCTGCGCGGCGCGCGGCGGTGAGGCCAGCGGCGCCAAAACCAGCGCCGCCGCCAGTCCCAAAATTCCCAGGAAGTACAGAGATCGTTTCATCATGCGTCCCCGGTGGATTTCTGTCTTCATCGTCCGACGTTTGGCATCATCGTCGTCTCGCCCGCTCACGGGACCCAGGTGGAATAGGCCGTGGATTCGGTCTTGCCAAACCCGCCGCCCACCAGAACCAGATCATAAATATTGACGATGTTGTTTCCGTCAATGTCGCCGCGCGGATCGGTCAGCGCCGCGCCCGATTTGGCATACATCGCGCCGACGATCGACACATCGCTGATGGTGATCGACCCGTCGTCGTTGGCGTCCCCGGCGATCAAACGCAGCAGCGTGATGGCCGTCTTGCTCTGGCTGATGGTTACGTTGCGCGGCAGCAAATCCAGATAGCGCGGCATCTCCACCGACAGGGCATAGGTGTCGTCCACCACATTGGTCAGGCTGTAGGTGCCCGCATCCAGCGTGGTCGCGCCGAACGGGCCATAGCCTTGTGCAATGCCCACCGCCATGGCGGGCTGCGCGCCGCTGTTCAGCGAACGGCCCTGCAAGTCAATCGTGCCCGTCACGGTGCGGTTGGACATCACCTGCGCCGTAGTGGTGCCCAGCGCTGCCGGGTGAATGCGTGTGGACGCCGGGGCAATCATCGAAAAAGCGCTGCCCGCGGTGGGCGCCACCGCCAGTGACGGGGGGGAGATGGCCTTGCCGCGCAGCACCACACTGAAGAGCAATTGATCCGCTCCGGCCAGCGGCGTCGTGCGGTAACCACAGAAACGCACCACTCCGCCCGCGGCTGTCGCTTCGGCGACGGTGGAGAGGCGGCAGGGTTCAGCCGGGGAAAACAACAGGCCGTCGTTGATCGAGATGATGTCCACATACGGCAGCACCGGCGCAAAGCTGATGGAAAAATCGGCGCCGTACACTCCCACCGCGGACAGGCGTACCGAATAAGTGATCTCCTGCCCCACCAGCACCCGCCCGGCCTGCTGTGATCCACTGGTGACGATGGAAAGCGCGGCATGCGTGCAGGGACTTGTATCCACATTGGTCAGGGTTGGGCAGGTCGTCGTGCCCCAGGCGTTGTACTCCGCCGTCACCAGCGCGCCGCTGGCGTTGGCAATGGCGGTTCCGTTGGCCGTGAACAGGTTGCCCATCACTTCGTGCACGCCGCTCACCAGCCCGGCGGCGCTGTAGCGCAGCCCGGCCCCGGTGGTGAAGCCGCGCAATATCGTATCCAGAATGCGCAGGTCAATCACGCTGCTGTTGATATAAACTCCATTGTTGGCCGCGCTGGATGTGCCGATGATTTGCAGCCCCTGCACCGTCAGACGTTCCACCGGCGTCGCCACCAGAATGCCGTTCCGCCCGGAGGGCGGTGTGCAGGTGGCGCCGGGCAAGGTTGTCGATTGGATGGTGACATCGTTGGCCGCCACGGTGAAGCATGCCACACTGCCGCCTTGCACCGCCGCGCCGGTCGCCAGGTCAACGGTGACCGCTTTGTTAACCGTGACGCCCACATACGTGCCGGCGGCGACATGAATCACACCTCCGTCGCCCACCGCCGTCAGCGCCGCCGCAAGCGTGTTGAACCCTGCCCCGGGGTGGCCGCAGTCACCGGACAGGCAGACCCACACCTCCAGCGGCGCCTGGGCTGCGGCCGGAAGGAACAAGCCAAAAAACAGCGCGGCAGCCAGGCTGGCTGCCGGCACAGCTCGCCGAATCAGGCTCATCCCCATACGCATAACACCTCGCGTTTCACGGGTCCATCGATTCCGGCACGGAACGTTCGTTCCGCGCCGGAATGGGTTTCAATCGCTTTATGGCACCCAGCTGCTGTAGGCCGTGGCGGATGTCTTGCCAAAATTACCGCCCACCAGCACCAGGTCGGCCAGATTGACCGTGCCGTCCCCGTTGACATCCCCGGCGGAATTGGTCGTGCCGTAAAAACCGCCAACGGTGGTGGCATCGGTCGCCGTAATCGCTTGATCCAGATTGACATCCCCGGCGAAGAGCATCAGCGGGTTCAGCACGCGATCCGCCGTTCCCAGCGTCAGGGTGATGCCGTCCGGCAGACGCAGGTATTTTCCGGCGCTGATGGTCAGCGGATACGTATCATCCACCACGCCGCTGAAGGTAAAGCGCCCCCAGGTGTTGGTGTTTGTACTCGCCGGGTCATTCAGCAGCAGCGTGCCCGCCCCCAGGTCCACCAGCGCGCCGGAATCAATGCCGCGGCCCTGCAGGTCCACCCGCCCGGAGAGCGTGTGCGTGCCATAAATCTCCAGCGTGGCGTCATCCAGCCCGGAGGCGTAGATGTTGGTGCTGTCGGCCGTGCCGAACATGTAGAAGCTGTCGCTGGTTTCATCCAAGTTCAACGGCGTGGAACCAGTGGCCGTCGCCAGGAAGGTCACGGTATACAGTTCCACCACCTGGCCGCTCAACGCTGGCGGAGCGGATTTGTAGCCGCAGAAGGTGATCACGCCGCTGGCGTTGGCTTCAGCCACCGTGCTCATCTTGCAGTTGGTGTCGTGGCCCAATTGCAGCCGGTCGGTGATGGATTGCACGCTGACCTTGGTCTTGTCAAACGTCAGGTCCACGTCCATACCGGCGATTTCGTTGGCGTCAACACGGATGGCATAGGTGATCGTTTGCCCCAGCGCCACCTTGTGATCCGGCACGCGGTCCGAATCCATGTTCATGTTGGCGTGGATGATCGGCGAGATGTTGAACGGCCCGGTGTAGTCCTGAATTTGCTGGTCGCCCCAGGCATTGTAACTCAGGTTGTAGGAGGCGTTGCCCCCGTCATTGACCGCCTCATGCCCGGTGTTGGCCTTGAACAGGTTGCCCTGCACCACATGCGTACCGGTCACATCCCCCGCCGCGGTGTATTCCAGCCCGTCCGAACCCATATTGTGGATATAGTTGTCCAGAATCTTCAGGTTGGTTACGGCGGCGTTGATGCGGATGCCGTCCACCGTGGTCGGCGTGGAACCGTCAATCTCCAACCCGGCAATGATCAAATCCGAAACCGGGGTGTTGACCACAATACCGCTGGCTGCGTTGGGCGGAACGCATTTGGCCGTAGCCAAATTGCCGTGAATAAGCACCGAGCTGGCGGCAATGGTGAAGCACGGCGTTGTTCCGCCGCTGATCACCACCCCCGGCTCCAGCCACAGCGTCACCGATTTATCCACAGTTGCGCCCGCGTAGGTGCCGGCAGCCACGCTGATCACATCCCCCGCCACCGAGGCATTTATCGCGGCCTGAATGGTGCTGTACTCCGCGCCGGAATGCCCGCAGGAACCCGTCGGGCAGACCCACCGGGTGGGCGTCGGCGTCTGTGCTGCGGCCGGGCTGACCAGTGCCAAAACCAGCGCCACGGCCATGAACAATGCCAATGATCGGTTGAATCGCATCGCTCCCTCCTCAAATGACCCCAGCAGGTCGGGAAAACCCCGCCTGTGAATCCCGATTGTCCCCCGGGCGTTGCGATGATGAAAAAATGGTGCGCCCGCCGTATTGTGGCCGCAACAACAAAAACCCTGAACTGATCACCCTTTGCTTTGCGGCGCGGCTTTAACCAACTCCCCCAACGTTGTTTGCTTAAAAATTATACAACGCCGGCCGCCAGAATCAACTAATAAACCCTTAGGATTTGCGCCCCAGGTTGCGGGCAATGCCCACGGCAAAATACAGCCCCCCGCCTGCCAGCGCCGCCAGCAGCACATACCACAGAGTCGTTGGGCCGTCGCGGAAAAGCGGCGGGCGGGCCTGACCGGTTGGCCGGGCAGTGACGGCGGGGGCGACGGTCGCCACCGGGCCGGTTGGCGGCCGGGTGGGCGCAATTGTCGCGGCGGCCGGAAGAGTCGCCGGCCCCCCGGGCACGAGAGGTTCCACCCGTTCTTCATCCGGCGGCGGAGCGACCGCGGTGGGCTCCTCCGCGGGTGGCTGCGTCGAGAAGGCGGCGGTGGCCAGGGTGAGCGTCGGTGTCGGCGTCAACGTGCGGGTGAGCGTGCGCGTGACGGTGCGGGTGAGGGTGTGCGTCGACGTGAGGGTGGCAGTGCGACTGGGTGTGAGGGTGCGGGTGGCCGTGAAAGTGGGCGTAATCGTCGGCGCATTGAGCGCCACATCCACCCAGCCATTTTGCCAGCCGCTGGGCTGCACGCTGCCGTCACGCCGCGCCAATTGCACGGCAGTGAACGTCACGGCGCTGCCCCCGGTGTTGATGCCACGCAAAACCAGCCGCAGCAGCACCCCGCTGCCGTCCCGCGCCGGGCTGGGGTTCAATTGCGTCATGGCGTACTGCGCCGTGCCGTTCACGTTGTCCACCGCGTTGACCAGCACAAAGCCCGGGTCCACAAATTCCCCCAGTTGAATTTCCTGCATTTCGATCACATCGGGGTTAAAGCTGAGACGCACATCAAATCCGTACACCTGGTCGGCGTCCTGAATGTGCACTTGCAGCGTGGCGCTACTACCGTCGGCCGGCAGGGTGATCTGCTCCGGAGCGATCAGCAAGTAGGCCTGCGCCTGGGCGCGCGCCGGGAGGACCGTGTAACACAGAGCCGTGACGCACATCCCAGCCAGCAGCCAAACCATCCAGCGCTTTGCCATTCTCCGCTCGTTTCCTCTTTACCGCGGGCGCGTGCGCACATACAGCGCCGCCAGGCCGATCACCACCACCC
>DAOUGY010000138.1:0-2132 GCA_034428975.1 Anaerolineaceae bacterium
TATGCCCCGTTTTGGGTGGGGCCGGGCACGTTGACGGTGGAACGCCGCGCGCAGATGTTTACATCGTCGATTCCCACGTTGATCTATCACGCCCTGGGGTCGGTCGTCCCTCCGCAGCAAGCCGGGCGCTGGATCAGCGGCGCGGCGGCGGCGCTGACCGGTTTGTTTGCCCTGTTTCAGGGCGTGCGCGCCTGGCGTGACCGCAGTTGGTTAAGTTTCCCGCGCGCGGCGCTGTATACGCTGATGTTTTACCTGCTGCTGGCCACGCCGTGGTTCATGGTGTGGTACCCCATCTGGACGCTGACGCTGGGGGTGCTGTTCCCCTTTGGGTTTGAGATGGGTTTCACCCTGTTATTCAGCTTTTCGGTGCTGTTCAAGCCGTTCGTCACGCGGCCCTTCTTCCTGTGGTATGCCCGCGGCTACCAGCCCTGGCAGCGCGAGGCGCTGTTGGCGGGCTTCAGCCTGGGGCTGCCCTGGCTGTACACGCTGATCGGGCTGCTGCGCCGCCGGCGTCCGCCCAAAACGGATCGGTCCGCTCCGGCATCGTCCTGAAATCGTCCTTCCGCCCGCGATTGCGCGGGCGGAAGGTTTTCTCATAACTTCGATGGACCGGACGGCGCGGTTAGTGCCGGTGACCGCCGCCCATTTTATCCATGCCGCGCAGCCCGAAGAACGAGCCGCCGGTGTTCTGCGCTAGCACGGCGTCGGCCTGGGCCTGGGTGATGACCCCGTCTTTCACGGCCTGGGACACGGCGCTTTCAAACGCGCCTTGCAGGGCGCTGTTGAAGGCGGCATTATCCATCAATGCCTGGCGGCCCACCATCCAATCGGCCTGCTCCTGCGTGATCGCACCGTCCGTCACCAACGCGGCGACGTGCGTCTGCAGGGCGGCGGCGCGCGCGGCTGTCAACTCATCGACACGGATGTTGAGCGCAACGGCCAGATAGGTGTCAAAGTCGATGTCCAGACCTTTCAAGCCCCGGCTCATGCCCCCATGCAGCGCGGTGGACGATTGAGCGTTAAGCTCATCGGCCTGCGCCTGGGTGATCAGCCCGTCTTTGACGGCCTGGGTCAGTGCCGCGCTTCGGGCGTCGGCATAGGCCTGGGTCAGCTGGTCGGTGGTGATGTTCAGGGCGGCGGCCAGCTCGTCGCTGGTATAACCGCCGCGTAAACCGTCATGCCCGCCGCGCGGCGGCAGGGCGGTGGTCGTCGCGCCTTCGCTGCCGGTCGCCGGGGGCGTGGCGGTGTCCGCGCTGACACTTTGCACCGCGCTGAAGGCCGAAAGGCCAATCACCAGCGCCGCGCCGACCAACAAAATGGGAACCATGCGTTTCAGGTTCATTGTTGCAACTCCTTGTGGTTTGGTTTGGGACCCGCGTTGGATCCCTGCATTGAGGATAGCAGGAGGTTGTTTGGATTTGGTTCAGTGAGTGTTGAATTTCAATTTAATAACGATAAAATTTCTCTTTAAATATGGATAAAATAAAACTTTCCTTGAGTTGATTTGATGTACAATCATTAATGAGTAATCATCCGTACAATGCTCCAGGAGGTAATAGTTTGTTGGTTTGCGCATCTCGAGCAGTTCAATTTACAGGGAACCTGTGCGGATGATGTGCGCGACAGTGGCAAGTGGAAACAAGCGGGCTCCTTCCCTTTCCCTCTAAATCTACCGGGTAGGCATCATCATTTGCCGGCTTTCGTTGAGGGCCGTACCAACCTTTGGCGTAGGCCGTGTCAATTTCCGATGTACCGCGACCGGAAAGATTCTGTCATCCTTTTGGGCACAAGCGATCCCCGTGTCCATTTGCCTGTTAATGGTTCAGATTCAGCATCTGCCCATTGACCCCATTTTTGCCCGCCTTGACTGACCGGAGGTCGCAGTGAGCCGTCAAAAACCGAAACACAACGAATCCGGCTTTTCTGAGATCCCGGATACAACACATCTACAAGCCCAGCGCGAATTTGAAAACCGTTATCTGGCGCTGTTTGAGCACAGTATGGACGCCATCCTGCTGACCGTGCCGGACGGTTCGATTCTGGCGGCCAACCCGGCGGCCTGCGCGATGTTTGGCCGAACGGAGGAAGAGATCTGCCGGTTGGGGCGCACGGCGTTGGTGGACGTTACCGAC
>DAOUGY010000139.1:0-1803 GCA_034428975.1 Anaerolineaceae bacterium
GCGCCAAAACCGGCCGTGCAGTAAATGTCGCCGTCCACAATGGCGTAGTTGGCGGGAGTCTGGCGGCGCAGCCCGCTCTTGCGGCCGGTGTGCGTGATGACCATAATGCGCCCGCTGACCTTTGGCCAAATCTCGAACCAACTTCCCAACCCCAGACGCCAGATGAGCAGCATGAAGCGGTTGAAATAGTGAAACAGGATCTTCAAAGTGTCATCGTTCATGGGTCCCTCCCCATTGATTGTAGCATTGGCGGGTGAAAACGAGGTGCGCCAGAAACAAAAACAAGCCGGATGAGATCATCCGGCTCGCGGTTTGCAAACGCCATGCGCCTAGGGCATGTTGGGCTCGGGCGCCTGATTGCGATTGGTGCGCACAAACTGCGCCATGACCTGCGTATCGGGCGCGTCCAGCTTGAGGATGCGACCCCACGAGGTCAGCGCCAGCGGCCCATCCATCGACGGCCAGGGGAAAGCGATGGTTTTGAGGTTGCCGGTCTGGTCCATCACATCGCGGATCTGCTGCTGTAGATTGGCGCAATCCAGCGCGGGGTTGGCGGCGCAGTTGTACCAAAAGATGATGTAGCCGTGCTCCATGCTGTGCACCAGATAACCTTCGGGGTGTTCAACCTGCGCTTCGGGAGAGTCGGCTGTATAGAAGCCGGCCGGGTAGTCCTCTTCGTAATGCTTGCCTCCGGCGGGCGGATTGGTGGGGTACGGGCCGGGGTCCGTGCCGATGGTGACGTGATTGCGGGATGAAATGGACACGGCCTCGCCCATCAGCGCGGTGCCGGCCGCATTGGCCGATGAGCCGGGCGCGCCGCCGTTGGTGACGATCACCACGACGATGATCACCGCCAGCAGTCCAAACAGGCCCAGCATCCAGGGCAGGGTGGAGAATTTCGGTTGAGCTTTCCGGCTCTTGGCTTTGGCTTTCATGCAACACCTCGCGTTTAATTTGGATAATAATACTCCAAATACAAACCCATTACCAGCCGGAATTGTAAAAAGTGCGTAAGAAATGGACCGCGATCAGGCGGATGGGGGCAGCAAGGCGGGCATTTCGTTGAGAGTAGCGCGCGCCCAGCGGCGAATCTGCGCGCAGTAGCCGGCGGCGCCGTGGTAAGCATGGGCCACGTCCGCAATAGTCACGCTCCAGGCCACGGCGGGCAGCAGGTGCTCGTCGGGTTGGCGCAGCACCTTCCACGCGCGTTGATCGTTGGCGGCGGTAATGCCCATGCCGCGGCGGATCTCCTGCGGGGACAGACCGCCGTCCAGGTGCGCGGCGAGCGTGTCGCGCATCCACAGTAGAGCGGAATCGCTGTAGCGGTTGTGCTGAATCATAAAACAGGCCACGGTGAGCATGTGCACTTCGCCGTAGGCCGGGTCGCTAAATTCGAGGACGAGGAAAGTGTCGAAGATGGACGCACAGGTCTCGCCTTCGGCGAGCCGTGCGCCGCAGATGGGGCATGGGGTGGGCATGGGGGTATTTTACCATTCACACGGCGAACCTTGATCCACGCCGCTTTCGCCGAAGTCCTGCCTGCCGTCGCGGCAAAAGTTGCCCATGAAGTCCAGCCCGCGCGGGTAGTGCTGAGTGATGACGTGCTCGTACCAGGAGATGCCGCCTTGCACCTCGCCGGCATGACGGCAGCCCAGCGAGGCCGGGCCGTTATTGCAGTCCATCCAGTCCGCATCCCACTCGCACAGGTCCACGCTGGGGAACCAGTCCTGCGGGTTGGCGCTGCCGGCGCCGCAGGCGGGCAGGTTGCCGTGATTCCAGTGGGCCCAATCCGGCCCGGCGAAC
>DAOUGY010000140.1:0-3311 GCA_034428975.1 Anaerolineaceae bacterium
GACGGCCTCAAGCCCTTCACGCAGTCCGCCACCATCGACCTGGGGTATGATCTGGAACGCGAGCGGGTGGAAGCTGAACAGTGGCTGCGCTCCACCTTTAAATTGGACAATGCCCTCGACCTGTCCGGCCCGGCCGAACTGGCGAACAACATCCGCTTCCAGCGCGGCAACGCGTTTTGGGAGCTGGGCATGTATGATGAAGCGCGCGCCGAATTTGAAACCTTGCGCCAGGAAGTCGCCGGTGATGCCGTTGCCAGCTTCCGCCTGGTCAATCACTTCCTGAATCTACACACCTACCGACTGGCCATCCTCACCAGCCGGCAAGTGCTCAATCTGGCCGGTTTGGACGACGCCTCCACCCTCAAAGCCCCGGCTTTCTTCAACCACATTCGCTTTGGTGCGTACTTCCGCGAACAGGTCGTATCGGCGGCCAACGACGAGGGCTTCTCACCGCTCTTCATCTTCAGCGTCATCCGCCAGGAAAGCCTGTTCGAGGCCACCATCGGCTCCAGCGCCGGCGCGCGCGGTTTGATGCAGATCATGCCCGCCACTGGCCAGGAGATCGCCGCCAACCTCAACTGGCCGCCCAATTTCACCTCCGCCGATTTGCTGCGCCCGAATGTTAACATCCGCCTGGGGGCGCATTATCTGGCACGCCAGTTTTACACCTTCCAGGGAGACACTGTCGCTCTTCTGGCCGCCTACAATGGCGGCCCCGGCAACGCGCTGATCTGGTACGACCTGGCCGGCGGCGACCCCGACTTGCTGCTGGAAGTCATTCGCTACGACGAAACGCGCAAATACATCACGCAAATCGCCGAATTCTTCAACATCTACCGCCTGCTTTACGAGCGCAACCTGTAACCCTGGACGATTTTCTTCCGTTCTGCCTCCACCAGCCGCAGGCGGTAACGGCCAACCCAATATCATCCTCGCACAAACCACACCCCGACGCCGTTTCCGGCGTCGGGGTGTGGTTTTACATCGAGAGAAGCCCCAAGCGCTGTCCCGGCGATGTCCAAATTCCCAAAGATTAGATCCGCGGCCAGGCGTAAAAAAGCGCGACCAGCGCCGATATCGCCGCGGCGTAATAGTAGATCCACGGTTTCTTGTGACGATACAGCAAAACCATTGCCACCCCCACCGCCGCCAGCATGGCCGCCACCGAAACAACCGGGCGCAAATAAAGCGCATGCCCAATCGTGATGATCACCGCCGCCATTGGGCCGGTCATCAAAATGGCCTTGAGCGAGTCGGGAATGCGCGTGAGCAGAATGGGCAGATACAGCAGCACCATCACGACGGCAAATATCCGGCGAACCTGATCGGCAGGAAACATTTGCGGATCATTCGGATACATCCAGGTTTCCAACCCATTGAAGATCAAAGCGTACAGGGCAAGCGTGGCGGCCATTGCCAGCAAACCGCCAAGCAGGACCAAAACAAGAGGAAGAACGACGGTACGAAAACGACCCTTCATAGATCCCACCTCCCCCGCTGAAACCGGTTATTTCCTCTTCCTTTTGGAACCAATGGACCGCTTCGTTGTTATCCCCGGCGGTGCGTTTCGTCTGAAAAGATTGTATACCCAATCCGTGATTACCGCTGCTTGCTGGGCTCCATTCGCAATACCCTCACCCCTGCCCCATTCGGTGCCGCTGTGAGAAATAAAATAAACGCTCCCACTGATAGGGTGGGAGCGTTGCGCTTCAAAACGAGAGACTAGATCAACAACCGCAGCGGGTTTTCGATGTACGCCGCCAGGGTCTGCATGAACTGCGCCGCTTCAGCGCCGTCCGTCACGCGGTGATCGGCGGAAATGGTGGCCTTCATGCGTGTGCCCACGCGAATCTGTCCGTCTTCCACCACCGGTACCTGCTGCGCCGAGCCCACGGCCAGAATGGCGGCTTCCGGCGGGTTGATGATCGCCACAAAGTGCTCCACGTCAAACATGCCCAGGTTACTGATCGAGAAGGTCGAGCCTTCAATGTCCTCCGGGCGCACTTTGCCCGCACGCGCGCGCGCCACCATCTCCTTGATCTCCGCGGAAATGACGCGCAGGGGTTTGCGGTCGGCGTCGCGGCTGACCACCGTCAGCAGCCCGCCTTCCACCGCCACCGCCACGCCCACGTTCACCGCGCCGTGCAGCACAATTTCGTTGCCCGTCAGCGAGGCATTCAGCTTGGGGAAGCTGCGCAGAGTCAGAGCCACGGCCTTGACGATGAAATCGTTAACCGAGAGCTTGCCGTCATCGGGCAGCAAATCGTTGATCTGCTTGCGTGCCGCCAGCAGCGGTTCCATGTTGTAATTGTGCGTCACATAGAAGTGCGGCACCTGCTGCTTGGATTCCACCATGCGGCGGCCAATGGCCGCGCGCAAGCGATCGACCGGCATGCGCTGATCGGCCGGTGTTTCGCCGCTTACCGCGCTCAACGGAGCCAACGGCAGCGCCGTCGGTTTGGCCGCCGGCGCCGGGGCTGCGATCGGAGCCACTGGAGCTGCCGCAGGAGCCGCCTGCGGGTTTTCCAAATCGCGCTTGACGATGCGACCGCCCGGGCCGCTGCCCTGAATGCGGCTCAAATCCAGGTTGCGATCGGCCGCCATCTTGCGCGCCAACGGCGAGGCGATCACCGGTCCGGACGGCACAACAGCCACCGGAGCGGCTGGAGCGGGTGCCGTGGTCGGCGCGGCGGTTACCGCGGGAGCCGCAGCCGGCTCAGCAGCCGGAGCGAATTCCGCTTTGCCACTGCCGGCAGCCGCCGCCACGGCGGCAACATCTTCACCTGCCAGCGCCACCACCGCAATGGGCGTGCCCACCGGCACGATGCTGCCCTTTTCAACCAACAAACGGGCAATCACGCCGGACACGCTGGCTTCCACTTCCACGGTTGCCTTGTCAGTCTCGATCTCGGCCAGCACATCGCCCTTATTAATCGTGTCGCCTTCGCCCTTCACCCAGCGCACCAGCGTGCCTTCGGCCATATCAAAGCCCAGCTTGGGCATTGCAATCGTTTCAGCCATTACAACACCTCCTTGACCGCCGCGATCACGTCCTCCACTTTGGGAAGGGCCATCTGCTCCAGGTTGCGGTTATAGGGCAGCGGCACTTCGGTCTGCGCCACACGCTTGATTGGCGCGTCCACGTAGTCAAAGGCTTCCTCATAAATGCGTGCCGCGATTTCCGACCCGACGCCGAACGAGCGCCAGCCTTCTTCCACAATCACCGCGCGGTTGGTCTTCTTGAACGATTCCAGCACCGGTTCCATGTCCAGCGGGCGCAGCGTGCGCAGGTCGACGATTTCGGCTTCAAT
>DAOUGY010000141.1:0-10054 GCA_034428975.1 Anaerolineaceae bacterium
CCACGCGCCTATTCATTCCCCATCGCCTGAAGAGCTCTTTGCAACAAATCCTGCACACCCAATTTTTGAGCCCAATTTTTTAAGTATTCGTAATCCAGGCGGTCGCTTTGGATGTCTAAAACTCCTAAAATATCCCGCCACTGCCGTTCAGAGGTTTCACCTCCAGCGTGAAACCATTCCAGTTTTGCCAAAATGATATCTTCAGCAGTTGAAAAATATGCTCGTTCATCCGCCGCGTCACCCAGGGATTGGGAAATCCGGCGCCGCATCTGATTGATATCAAAGGCACGCTGCCGAAGGATAAACACATCCACCTTAAACATGGTCTCAAGATGGATCAAATTAAAGCTTCTGTTCTGTTGAATGGCGTCTTGAATCATGTGTGCATCAATGTAAAATTCGCTTTCCAGTAATGACACCAACGGCAGCACCTGTTCAAGTCGGATGTCGGCAACGAGATCGGCATCCATCGTTGCCCTGACAATTCCATGTACTGCTGAAGCCAATGAGCCGCCAATCAGATAAGGAATCCCCAGGCGATTAAATGCGGCAACCACCTTCAAAGTGACTTGAATGGGCTCGGAAAGCATGTCAGTTTTTCACCACGAGCGGACCATACACACGGCTGGCGAGTGCCGGCCCAAGGATTAAGTCCGCTAAACGACGGCGCAGCATTTCATCGGAATCATCCGGGTAGCGCGAGCGCAACCCGGACATGGCCAGGGTTATGACCGTCTGGTTCATCTGACCCAGCATGGCAAGTTTTTGCGCCGGACCTGCCTGGCGCAGCAGCTTGCGCTGCAGGGCGGCAACTTCAGGACGAGTGTCTGACAGGGTTTCGACCATAAAATGATTATAGCATTGTCCTTAAACCCTGAAATTAACCACGGACCGCAAAACAAAAACCGCCCTCCATCTCAGCACGTTGTGTGCTTCGCGAAGGGTGGTTCGTACATTCTGGCGAAACGATTAGTGAGCCATCACCGGCCGGAACTTATACCCGTACACCAGCATCCCGCGCTCATCGCCGTCCGAGCGAATGCGGCGGGTGACCATCTCCACCGGCATACCGATCTCCGCCGGGGTGTCGCCCAGGTCGGTCAGCTGCGCGGTGACCACCGGGCCTTCGTCCAGCTTGATCAGCGCGACGGTGTAAGGCGCCTGCTCGTTGTAGCCGGTCGGGCCTTCCTGCATGGTGGTGTACGAAAAAACGGTGCCTTTACCGCTAAACGCAAACGGGGTTTTGGCTTCTCCGCCACAGTGCGGGCAAACATCGCGCGGCGGGAAGATCTTGCCCTCACAGTGCGGGCAGACTTCACCCACCAGGGCGTAGCGCTGCTTCTTCAATCTCCAGTGACGAGGAATTTCCATGGTCTTTCTCCTTTATTTGAAACGCTAAAACCAAGTCTAAAGGCGCAAACCTATCAATAACTATCAGGATTGTCTTTGAGAGTCCTCACGAGAGTCTCTCGAGCACGCACGAAACGGCGGTGGAGGCCGGGCCGCCCAGGCTTTGCACCAGCCCCCGGCGCGCGCCGGGGATCTGGTTGGCGCCGGCTTCGCCGCGCAGCTGCTGCACGGCTTCGGCCACCTGGTAGAGCGCGGCGGCGCCGAGCGGATTGCCACGCGCTTTCATCCCGCCCAGGGTCAGGATGGGCAGCGAGCCGGTCAGGCTGAGCGCGCCCTCTGCCGCCAGCTTCCAGCCTTCGCCGCGCACGGCAAACCCGGCGGCTTCCAGCGAAAGCGCAGCATAGATCGAGAAGCTGTCGCACAGCTCGAAGAAATCAGCGTCGTGCGGCACAATGCCGGCCTGACCGCAGGCGCTCTTGAGCGAATAGGCCGCCGCGCTGAAGGCCAGCGGGTCGGGACGGTCGTGCAGCGCCAGGGTATCCACCGAAACGCTGCAGCCGCTCAGGCGCACGCGCGGGCGGGTATCGTCCTTGGGCAGGCGGTCGGCGCGGGTCAACACAACGGCGGCAGCGCCGTCGGCATAGGGGGCAATATCAAACAGGTTGAGCGGGTCGGCCACTGCCTCGGCGCGTTCGTACACTTCGCGGCGGATGGCCTTGCGGTACATGGCATTGGGGTTGTTCACGGCGTTGGCGTGCGCCAGCAGGGGGAATTCGGCGAAGGCCTCGCGCGGCACGTTGTATTCGTGCATGTAGCGGCGCATCAACATGGCGGCCTGGGTGGTGGGGGTCATGCCCTGCACGGCCTCATAATCGTAATCCACCGTTTGAGAAATGGCGTCCTCAATATCCGGCCCGACCATGTCGGTGTATTTCTCCACGCCCACCACCAGGGCCACATCCACAAAGCCGGACGCCACCGCCAGGTAACCGGCGCGCAAGGCCGCCCCGCCGGACGCGCCCGCTGCTTCGGCGGTGTAGGCCTCAATGCCCTCCAGCCCGACGTTGTCGGCCAGCAGCGCGCCCAGGTTGGACTGGTGCGAAACGGTGGATGCCAGCAGGTTGCCCACGTACATGGCCTGTGGCTTCAACCCGCCCGCGTCGCGCCGGGCCGCCTGAATGGCGCGCGCCGCCAGGCTGCGCAGCGATATGTCCCAATGTTCACCCACAGGCACCTGGCCGATGCCAGTGATTAGAATGTCGTTGGTCATAGTCCTCCAAGAGAGTAATTAGTGATCAGTTGGTAGTGATTGGTGGCAGAAAAAGCAAATTTTTCCAACACATCAACCTCATCACCCTCGTTCATTCGATTCGCGCACTCTCTGAAGCAGTGCATTTAACATCTTTCGTACTTCCACCAGATCGTTGGCAACCGGCTGATATTCTCCGGGGATAGATAGTGCAGGTCTCTGGCCAACAGCATGTGATATTCCAGTTCACTGGCTGAGCCCATCGCAATTTGCAGGAAGCGCTGCAGCTCCAGTTGTGAGCTGCGCCCGCACCCTTCGGCAAAGTTTACCGGTATGGAGACGGCCGCTCTTCGCATCTGGCTAGTCAGGCCGTACACCTCTTCTTTGGGGAATCCCGCTGACATTTTATAAATATCCAATGTCAGATAATGCGCCCGCTGCCAGACCTGCAAATTATGAAAGTCCTGCATCGTTGATGTCCTCGGTTCTTCCAGTTTGCTTTGCGGCTAGAACTCGCCCGATTCTCATCATCCAACTGCGCATTCACCACTACCAACTACCTACTACCAACTACCCACTGTCCTATTTCATCGCCAACTTGCCGCGATAACGCACGTAGGTGGCGTAATCGATCGGGGTGCGTCGCGCGATGTAATCCTGCGTGTGCAGCGCCAGGTCACGGCGCGCATCAATTGCCTCGGTCACGTGGATGGAGAAGGCGTCCGAGCCGGCGCCCGAGCCAAACGACACGACCAGAATGCGGTCGCCAGGTTTAGCCACGTCCAGCGTGGCGGTCAGGCCGATCAAAGCCGCGCCGGCGTAGGTGTTGCCAATCACCGGCACCAGCAGGCCGGGTTTGATCTGCTCCGGCGTGAAGCCCAGCATTTCGGCGGCGCGCTGCGGGAATTTGGTGTTGGGCTGGTGGAAGACGGCATAGGTGTAGTCCGCCGCGGTGGTGCCCATCTGCTCCATCAGCGTGCTGCCGGCGGTGCTGATGTGCTTGAAATAGGCCGGCTCGCCGGTGAAACGCTGCCCGTGCGACGGGTATTTCGCGTCCGCGCGCCGCCAGAAGTCCGGCGTGTCGGTGACGAACGAATAACTGGCCTCAATCACCGCCAGCGATTGCTCGGCCGGGCCGAGGACGAAGGCCGCCCCACCCGCGGCGGCGGTGTATTCCAGCGCGTCGCCGGGCTGGCCCTGGGCCGTATCCATGCCAACCGCCAGAGCGTAATCGGCCATGCCCGAGCCCACCAGTCCGGTGGCCGCCACCATGGCCTCGGTGCCGGCCTTGCAGGCAAACTCCCAGTCGCCGGCCTGAATGTGGGTGGACGCGCCGATGGCCTCGGCCACCACCGTGGCGGACGGTTTGACCGCGTAGGGGTGCGATTCCGAGCCGATCCAGATGGCGCGCAGCAATTCGGCGGAAATGCCCGCGCGGGCCAGCGCATTGCGCGAGGCCTCAATCGACATGGTGATCACGTCTTCATCCAGGCCGGGCACGGCCTTTTCTTTCACCGGCGTGCCGCCCTTGCCGCCCGTCCACACGCGCGAAACCTCGCTGGCCGGCAGGCGGTAGCGCGGCACATACGCGCCGTAACCAACAATTCCCACCGGGCGATTGGGTTTGAGGAGCAAGTTGCTTTGTTCGGTCATATTCTTTATCCTTTTTCAAATAAATCACAGATCCGTTGACAAACCATAGAGGCACAGAACAATATTCCCTTCTCCGTGGTTTTCCTCTCTCTTTCTCTTAAAACCCTCTTCTCTGTGACCTCAGTGTCTCTGTGGTTAATTTCCAGGGTTTATCCCTTCGTCCACTCGCGCAGAATCTCCTCCGCGCGGTCAATGCGCACATTCTTTTCTTTTACCAACTGCTCGGCCAGGCGTTCCACCTGCCCTTCCACCGCGCCGGCGGCGATCGCCACCTGACGGGCGTGCAGCCCCATGTGCCCGCGTTGAATGCCCTCGGTGGCCAGCGCGCGCAGCGCCGCCAGGTTTTGCGCCAGCCCCACCGACACAATGATCTGTGCCAGATCGGCCGCGCTGGTCACGCCCATCAATTTCAGCGCGGCGCGGGCCGCCGGGTGCACGCGCGTGGCGCCGCCCACCGTGCCCACCGCCATCGGCATTTCCAGCGTGCCCACCAGGTTACCGGCGGCATCTTTGCCCCACGTACTCAAACTGGTGTAGCGCCCGCCGCGCGCGGCAAAGGCATGCGCGCCGGCTTCCACCGCGCGCCAGTCGTTGCCCGTGGCAATCACCACCGCGTCCACGCCGTTCATAATCCCTTTGTTGTGCGTCGCCGCGCGATAAGGGTCGGCGGCGGCAAACGCCCAGGCCGCAATAATACCGTCGCGCACCGCATCCGGCGCAAAGGCGTCAAAACCCAGGCGGTCCAGCGGAATGGTGCAGCGGGCGCGCGCCAGGCGCCGGTCGGCCAGGTTGGACAGAATGCGCAAATGCACCCGCCCGCCGGTGAGAGTTTGCACGCGCGGCGAGAGGCGTTCCATCGCGGTGTTGACCGCATTGGCGCCCATTGCGTCGCGCACGTCATAGATTAAATGCAGCACCAAAAACGGTCCAACCGGCGAATCGTCGATAATGCGCACCTGCACATCGCGCGGGCCGCCGCCCAGGCGCGTCAGCAACGGGTCAATTTGCGCCGCTTCATCCAGCAAAGCTTCGCGCTGCTCCAACAATTTCAGGCGCGCCTCAAACAGGTTGGGCACGTCCAGAATCTGCATCTGCCCGATCATCTCCGGCGCGGTGCTGCTGGCAGTGAACCCGCCGCCGGCACGCGCCAGTTTGGCCATGAACGACGCACCCGCCACCACCGAAGGTTCTTCCACCGCCATCGGCACCGAAACTTCGCGCCCGTTGATCAGGAAATGGCGCGCGATGCCCAGCGGCAGGCCAAAAACACCGACCACGTTCTCAATCATGTGGTCGGCCTGTTCGGCGCTCAATCCGCCGGCGCCGCCCAGCGCGGCCAGATCGGCCGCATCCTGACCGGTCTCGTTCGCCAGCAGCGCCAGCCTTTCGGGCAGTGAGAGAGTATAAAAACGGCTTGCGCCTGCTTCTTCGGGTTTTGCAGTCATCGGTTTCGCTCCATGCGTTTCATTCTCGTCCGGGCCGCGTAACGACCTGATCTTAACCGCCGCGAGCGGTCAAAAGCTATCAAACTTTCCGCGCAACAACCTGCGTCTCTATGAATCTATCACGATCCAGGCCGCCCGGCAAAAGGGTATACAACCTTTGCACAAGGTTTGGACGAGGGGAACCATTCAGGGAAAGAACGATCAGGGCGCGAGCGGGCAGCCGGCCAACAGGGCGCGCGCGGCATTCAGGCGACCGTGGCCAAAGGTATCGTCATAGCCCGGCGCGCCCAAATCGTCGGCCGCCGTCAGCAAGGTCTGGCGCACCTGCTCTGCGCTGTACTGCGGGCAGGCCGATTGAACCAGCGCCGCCAGCCCGGCCGCGTGCGCCGCCGCCAGATGCGTGCCCGACGCCGCTGTGCAGCCCGCACCACCGGTGGGAAGCGCCACGCCCGGCGCAGCCGCGCCCACCTGCCCGCTGTTCAGGCGGTTGGCAAACAACGCAATCTGATCGGCGCGGTCGCTGGCCGTCACCGCCAGCACGCCGGGCAGTGCCGCCGGGTAAAACGAGCCGCCGGCGCCGGTGCAGCCCGGTGCGGCCAAAAAGTCGCACTCACCCACCGGGGCGATCAGCAGCGCGCCTTTGGCCTGGGCCTGTTGCAGCGCCGCCTGCAACTGCGTTGGCAGCAGCGTCAACGCCATGTCCACCAAAATCACGTCTGCGCCCTGGTTGGCGGCAAATTCCACGCCGCGCGCCACGCTCGAACTGAAAAAGGGGTCGCCAGCCGCCGGTACGCGCACCGGCAGAATCTTCACCCCCCAGGCCACCCCGGCGATGCCCACGCCGTCATCACCGGCCGCCGCGGCCACCGCCGCCAGCGCCGTACCGCGCCCGGTCGGGTCCGAGGTGTCACCGTCCTCCTGACCTGTGCCAAAGAAATGCCGCCCCGGCAGCACGCGCCCGGCGAACTCGGCGCTTTCCGTCAGGCCGCTGGATACGATCGCGATCGTCACCGCCGGGCTGCCCTGCGTGACAGGCCAGGCGTTAAGCATGTGCAGGCTGGCCCCCGGTGATCCACCCGCGTCACCGGTGTTGAACAGACTCCACTGCTGCGAAAAACACGGATCATTGGGCAGGTTGCCCGCGCGGGTGGACAGGATGGGCAAATAGGCGCGCGTGGTCAACTCGGCGCCGGTCGGCTGCGCGCCCAACAGGGACGCGCCCAATACGGTCAAGAGGCAAAACGCAAGCCGGGAGAGTCGTCTTTGCATCGCATTGTCCTCAATGAAAATCCCCCCGACGCGATTCACCGGGGGGCCATGACCATCCTTATTCGGGTAGCGCAAACGACTGCCCGGGGCGCAGCACATGCACGCGCGCGCCGGTATCGGCCGTCACGCGCGCCGCCCAGGCGTCCGCATCCTGACGGATCAAGTCAAAGGTGGAGAAATGAATGGGGATGACGTGCTTCGGGCGCAGCAAGCGCACGGCGCGCAGCGCATCCTCGGGGCCCATGGTGTAATTATCGCCGATCGGCAGCACCGCCAGATCAATGCCCTCGTCACCGATCAGGCGCATATCGCCAAACAAGCCGGTATCGCCCGCCAGGTAAATCTTCTGCCCGCCGGGGGTGGTCAGCAAAAAACCGGCCGGGTTGCCGCCGTAGGAGCCATCCGGCAGGCTGGAGCCGTGCAGCGCAAAGGTCATTTTGAGGTAACCGAACGGATAGGCATGTCCGCCGCCCAGGTGCTGCGCGTGCGTGCGCACTCCCTGGCCTTTCAGCCAGTTGGCGATTTCAAAATTGCTGATGACCAGCGCATTGGTGCGCCCGGCAATCGCCACCGTATCGCCCACATGGTCGCCGTGCCCGTGTGTGATCAGAATGAATTCCGGGTGAACTTCCTGCGCCGTGGCACTGGCAGCCGGGTTGCCCGTCAAAAAGGGGTCCACCAGCAGCGTGTGATTGTCCACCTTCAGTCCCAAGGCGGCATGCCCATACCAGATTAAATTGACACTCATCGGAAATCTCCTTTCATTTCGCCTGTGGGTACAAATCGGCGGCGTGCTCCGTGCCGGCGTGTTCCAGGGTGATGCCCCACAACACCCAGCCAACAGGCAGCTCCAGGCGCGGTTGGCCGGGCAGCCGCCAGGGGCAGGGATTGCCGCGCGCCAGCCGGGCCGGGCTCATCACGCCCGGGTCGGTAAACAGGGCATAGAGCGCATCGGCGGCGTCCAACGCGCGCTCGCGGATCTCGGCCCACGGCATCGCCGCGTGCTTTTCGGCCTGGCGCGCGTTGAAATCGTCAATGCCGCTGAAATGATGCACGCTGCCGTCCACGTCCAAAAAGCCGGTGTATTTCATCATCTGCGGCCAATACAAACCGGCCAGCAGTTCGCCGGCACCCAGAATCATGTAACGATCCCACTCCATGATGTGCCCGACCACCTGCGCCAGCGTGCGCCCGTCGGTGGCAGGCTGCGCGGCCCGCCGTTCGTCGATGGCCAGCAGCGCGTCACGGTAATCGTCGCGTACAGCCGTGTGCAGCGCCGCCAGCCGCGCGTAGCGTGCCCCGGCAGGCAGGTTCATCGCGGCAACCAACTGCGGGTAAAACACCTCCGGATTATGATCCACCTGGCACCTCCTCGGGCGCGGCGTTCACCCGCCGGCGCAGCAATCGCGCCAGGGTGGGCACAGCCAGCGCCGCCAAGATTGGGTAAGCTTCGTACATGGCGCGGAACTCAAAGGGGAAACCATACACAAAGTAAGTCGCAAACAACGGGGCGAGGATGATCAGGCCCCAGCGCAGGAACAGCGGCTTGGCGCGCCACCCCACCCCCACCAGCGCGCCAACCAGGCCGCCCACCAGCAGGGTATAGGCCGCCACCACCACCGGAAACAGGGTGACGACCATCACATGGTCCTGCCAGTGAACCTCCGCCTCGGCGCCGGGGTTGGCGGCAAAGACCCAGTTGAGCGCCAGTTTGATACTGACGAAGAAAATCGCCTGGGCGGCCAGCAGGCGCACATAGCGCCCGCGCTCCATGCGCGCCCGCGGGAAGTAATACACGGCAAAGAGCAGCGGCAGCAAAACGGCCGTCTCTTTGTTCAGGCAGGTAAAGGGGAAAAGCGCCAGATAGGCGCGCCAGCGCCCCTGCGTCATCCACAACAACTGTAGGGTGAACAGAAACAGCGTGGTGAAATCGTAAATGTAGCCAAACTTCCAAAAAATGGGCAGCACCGCCAGCGCCAGCAGGGTGTCCAGGTCGGCCAGCCAATCGGGCAGGCGGTACAGCGCCGTGAGAAGCCGCCGGAAGGCCAGCGCAAACCCCAACAACGAGAGGCCCATCAACCCCCAGGCGATCAGCGCCTGCAGCGCGCGCTGCGGCTCCACCTTGAAGGTCGTCAACCCGGCGGCAATCCACGGCAGCGATGCCAGCTCCGCGTTCCAGGCGTCCGGCAGCAGACCGGCCAACAGGCGCACCGTGGTGGGCAGCAGCGTGCGGTAGACATAGGGGCGGTACGCGGTGCCGTCCACCATGTCGCCAAAACGCGCGCGGTATAAATTATTGACTTCGGATACCTGGATGAACACCACCAGCAACCCGATGCAAACCGCCGCGCAGATCAGAAAGAAGATCAGCCGTTGAATTTTGTGTGCAGATGATTGAGTGAGCGCCACGCGATTCCTCCCATGCCGGCCCGGCACTTCCTTTATTGTAGCGAAGAATAAAAAAAACGCCACCCACTGCGCCGGACGTGCTCCCCAACAATCGCGCCGTCCACAATCCGATGGAAATTGGGCTCCTCATATCCCTTGACAAAACGGCGATAAATCGTAAAATTACGATATAAGGATCAACCCATGAAAACAGATCTACCGCTGCTTCACGAGTTAACCCCCCGGGAGCGCCGCCTGGCTGCCATGCTCAAGGCACTGGGCAACCCGGTGCGCTTTCAGATCATGCAATATCTGGCCGAGCGTCAGGTTTGCATCACCGGCGATATTGTCGAATTCACCACCCTGGCGCAATCCACCGTCAGCCAGCACCTCAAGGTGCTGCGTGATGCCGGCTTGATCTGCGGCGAGGTGGAAGGTCCCGCCACCCAATACTGCATTAATGCGGAAGGCATTCGCTGGTTGAAAGGGCAGGTGGAAGCCTGGCTGCCGAATTGCTGCCAGGATGCCGAACTGCAACCAACGGATAAATCATGTTGTTAGTTTTTTTAACACTTTATATCGTATATTTACGATAATACAAGGAGATCGAAGATGACAGGCAATGACTCAAAGGCTTATTTTGACCAGGTGGCAGAACAGTGGGATGACCTGCGCCAGGGATATTTCACCAAAGCAGTGC
>DAOUGY010000142.1:0-9178 GCA_034428975.1 Anaerolineaceae bacterium
TCGCACTTTGACATGCGGCGCGGCCATTTTCTTGAGCGCGGCCATGGCCTGCTCGGCGCGGTATTCCTGGGTGAAGCCCAGGATCGCATTCATGATGACAATGACAAGGATGACGATGGCGTCGGTCCACTCGTGCAGCAAAAAGCCGGAGATCGCCGCGGAAACGATCAGGATGATCGTCATTGTGCCAATGAATTGTTCCAGCAGAATTTTCCACGGGCTTTTCGCGCCGCGGTCAACCAGTTCATTCGGGCCGAATTGCTGTTGGCGCTGGGCGACTTCCGCCGCGGTTAAACCGGCTTCGATCTTAACCCCCAGCTCGTTCAAAGCATCTTCTTTAGATTGATTAAACCAATCTGTCATGTTCTTCCCTCACTATGTCAAAAATCAACCTGCGCTGCACATGAAAAAAAAAGACCCCCACAACAGGTAACGGTTGTGATGGTCTTGCGAATCGCATGGACGGTATGGGTGTTCGTCCACGCGAGGGACTACCGGAAGCATGGCTTCGTCTTGACGATAGTCCTACCGGATCGGTTCGCTACTCCCCAATCCAGTTGAGTGTACTCGCTGTGATAGGGATTGTCAAGAACGACGGCTGAAAATTGGGTGCGGGTGATGGAAGGGTTTCCGATGTCTGAAAATGCATGCCGGGTAATTGGAGTAAAAGCGGGGGATTTTATGATAAGATTGGCGCATGGTGACTGAAAACAACTTGACTCCGGGAATCACATTCACCGTGCGCGACGTGCCCGTGCGGGGTGATTTGATTCTGGCACCGATGGATGGTTATTCCGATCTGCCGTTCCGCCTGCTGGCGCGCAGCCTGGGTTCGGCGATGAGCTACACCGAGTTTTTGAACGGCATTGATGTGGTATACGGACATCCGCATTTGCATGAACGGGTAGCCTATGCCGAGGGCGAGCGCCCGGTGGTGTTTCAGGTGCTGGACGACGATGTGGAACGCATGATTCGCGCGGCGCACAAACTGCGCGCGCTCAACCCGGATATTCTGGATATCAACATGGGCTGCTCGGCGCGGCGAGTGAGCAATCGCGGGGCAGGATCGGCGCTGCTGCGCACACCGGAGAAAATTGCCGAGATATTCAGCCGCCTGACGCGTGAAATGGACATTCCAATTACTGGAAAAATCCGGCTGGGCTGGGATGACGGTTCGCTCAACTATCTGGATGTGGCCAAAACCATCGAAGACAACGGTGGCAGCCTGATTGCAGTGCACGGGCGCACGCGCGAGCAAGCCTACGGCGGCGACGCCAACTGGGATGCGATTGCCGAAGTGAAACGGCATGTGCGAGTGCCGGTGATTGCCAATGGCGATGTGCGCAGTGCCGCGGATATCGAGAGGATCAAGGCGCATACCGGTTGCGATGGGGTGATGATCGGGCGGGCGGCGGTGCAGAACCCGTGGTTATTCAGCCGGGTGGAGCGGGCGGATGTGTCTACAGAGCTGGTTTATCAGACATTAAAAGAACATCTGGGGCGCATGCTGGCGTTTTACGGGGATGAACGCGGACTGGTGCTTTTCCGCAAGTATGCGGCGCGTTACCTGGAGCCGTATATGACATCCCGCGATCAGCGCGGCGCATTGTTGACCTGCACGAGCAGCGAATACTTCTTATATTTGGCGACGGAAATCATGCGGGCTGCTCCGGAGGTGGAAACCCAGACGGCCGGCTGATCCACAACGCGATCAGCAGGGCGAGCAAACCCAATCCATCAAACATCATAAATCGCAAAGTACTCGCCGCCAATTGGACATGACCGGGCGGCAGGGTCAGCCACAGAAGGCTTTCACCCAGCACGCCAACGGCTTGCATGATACAGGCTTCGATGAGGGAAAGCCGGTGCCGAATCGGGTGAGCCAGGGCGAAGGCGTACGGCACATTCCACATGACGAACAGGATGCCCATGGCGCGCACCACAGCATTGCCCACCACCCCCGACACCTCAAAGCCGGGGGCGTAATTTTCCGGCCAGATGATGAAGGCGAGCGCGCATTGCAAGTTGATGGCCAGCACGGCGGCGATGAGCAGGCGTGCGGCAAGCCGCGCACTGCGCGGCTTCACGCTTCACTGCCCGGGCCACCACCGGCGTGGAAGTATATTTCGTTCTGTTCGGTGGCCACAGCCGAGACAGGTTTGGCGGCCAGCAAATCGTCAAACAGCGGTAATCGACCGCCGGTGAAGGCCGCTTCGGCGTACAGGAACATGGCCGCCGACCAGGCCTGATGGGCGTAGCCCATCGGATGGCCGGATGTGCCGTGCATCCATTCGTTAAATTCCCAGGGCGCATTGAAACCCTGTCGATTGGCTTCAGCCAGGCGCACAAGATGCCGCCCGGCTTCTTCCATCCACTTGCGGCGCACCAACGCGGCCACATGAAAGCCGCCAATCATCGGCCAAATGCCGCCGTTGTGGTACTGGTACGGCAGGTTCAAGTTGCGGCTGCGGTAATACTCGCGCCATGCGGCTTCGCCGGGGTAAATGGGCGGATAGATGGCTTTGGTGGGATAGGGTTCGGCCATGCCAACTTGCAGCATGTAGCGCAGAATGTGTTCGGAGCGATGACCGTCGGCCACGCCGGTAAGAATTGCGAGCAAGTTGGCCAGGCTGTCGCACCAGTCACCGTATTCACGAAACGCCACCCAGGGCAGGTAAAACGGCCGGCTGGAGATGGTGCCGATGTTGTAGTACAGCATGAACCATTCCAGGCGAATGGCTTTCAGTTTTTCGAGGTGCTCGGCAAAGTGAGCCGCAACCCAGCAGCGATCGATCCAGAAGAGCAAGTTGATGCGCTCGAGAATCGATTCGGCGCTGACATGGCAGTTCAGATCCATGGCCAGGGAGGGGAATTCGCGGGCGATTTCTTCGCAGGCCAGCGTTGCGGCATAAAAAAGGACGTTATCGTAGAGAGTGTTATAGCGGATGGCAATGAGGTCCATCCAGTTGCCGGCTTCGGGGATTTCCAGCAGGCCGCACTCGTTCATATCCTGATACTGCAACCAGCCCAGGGCGCGTGTAATGCGCGGCCAACAGCGTTTCAGGCTCTCCAAATCGCCGGTGGTTTTGTAGAGCGCATATTGACCGAGGATGTACCACAGGTTGGCGTCGCACGCACCGGCATTTTCCGTGCTGATGTAACCGGTATCGGGATTGATGTTGAGCGGCACCAGGCCCCAGCACGACTGACTGCCGCCCAGTGTGTCCAGTGAAGCACGCCCGGCGGTGATCAAATCCGGATCGCCGGTGGCCAGCGCGCCCAACAACGTGACGGCGCTGTCGCGGCCCCAGATTTGTGGGTAACCGGCCGGGTCGGCCGATGCTCGAAAACCGTGCGGTGTGATGCAGCCGTGAACAATGTCCAGCGCGCGTTTGCGGGCTTCGGCAATTAGCTCATGTTCCGTGGCGTTCATTGTACTTCCTCCAAAAAAGCATCAACCTTTAACCGATCCGCCCAGCATGCCGCGAATGAAGTAGCGCTGGAAAACGATGTAGACCAGCAAGATCGGTCCGGCGACGATCAGCGCGCCGGCAGCCATGAGCGGGATGTTGGCAGAATAACGGCCCTGGAAGAACGCCAGGCCAACCGGCAGGGTGCGCATGGTTTCGTCTTGTATCATCACCAGGGCCAGGAGAAACTCGTTCCAGGTCCACATGAAGACCAGTACCACCAGGGTGAGCACCGCCGGGCGAGCCAACGGCCAGAGGATCTGCCAGAGGGTTTGCCAACGGGATGCGCCATCGATGGCGGCCGCATCAATCAACTCGCGCGGGGCACTGCGGAAGAAGCTGGTCATCCAGAGCGTGCCAAACGACACGCTTAACCCGATTTGCGGCAGGATGAGCGCCCAGTATGTGTCGGTGAGATCCATGCCGTTCATGAAGTGATACAGCGGAATGACGACCGCTTCAAATGGCACCATGTAGCCGAGCAGGACGAGCGGGTAGAGCCATTTACGCCCGGGTACCGGCAGCAAGCCGAAGCCGTAACCCATCAACGTGGAGAGGGATACACTGACGACGACCACCACCAGGGCCACAATGACGCTGTTGCGGAAAAAGAGATTGAAGCGACCGGTGGTCCAGGCCTGTTCAAAGGAGTCGAAGCGAATCTGTTCGGGCAGCGCCAGAGGGCCTTTGATCACCTCGGCGTCTGTTTTGAAGGCACTCATCACCAGCCCAAAGATGGGCAGCAAAATGACCAGCAGGAAAAGCGTGAGCAGCAGATAGGTGGGGAGCAGGCGAACCCAGGCGTTTCTGGACATGGCTACTCCTCGGCCCTGGATTGGAATCGCAACACGAGCAACGATATGGTAAAGATGACGAGTGTCATAATGGTGGCGACCGCCGCCGCGTAGCCGATGCGATTTTGTTGGAAGGCGGCGCGGTAGACGAGAAAACCGGTGACCAGGGTGGAATCGCCCGGGCCGCCGCGCGTGGTCACATAAATCAGGTCAAAAACGCGAAGCGCGGCGATGATGGTGGTGATGAGAGCCACCCCCAACTCAGGGCGCAGGGAGGGCAGGGTGATGAAGAATAATTGCTGTGCTTCGTTGGCGCCGTCCAACTCGGCGGCTTCGTAATAATCGGCAGGGATGCGCTGCATGCCGGCGAGGAAGAGCACCATGCAGAACCCGTATTGAACCCACGTGCCGATCGATCCGACAGATGGAAAGGCCCAGGTGAAATCGCCCAGCCAAGAGCGTGTCAGCGCATCGAGGCCGACGGCGCGCAAGGCCATGTTGAGCGGGCCAAAGGCGGGATTGCAAATCCAACGCCAGGTGACGCCCACAACCACCATGCTGAGAATTTGCGGCAGGAAGAGGCCTGCGCGGAAGAAGGTGAGAAAGCGAATCTTGCGGCGGCCGAGCAACGAAGCCAACACCAGGCCGATGAAGATGGGGATAAGCGAATAAAAAAGGATAAAGGCGATATTGTTGAGCAGCGCCTTGTGAAATTGCGTATCGCCGAGCAGGGCGGTGAAGTTGCCGACGCCGATGAAAACCCGGTTGCTGCTAAACCCGTCCCACTGGTAAAGGCTGGTGCGCACCGTCTCCAGGATGGGGTAAAACACAAAAACCAGGTAAATGAGTAGACCGGGAAGGATATACAGCCAGCCGTGATAACGGGACTCACCCGGCCAGCGGTGCTGTATGTTCATGAAGCGGCTCCGTGAGAACCAAAAGCGCCCGCTTCCCCGGTGAAGAGGAAGCGGGCAAATGAAAGGCAATTACTTGTTGGCGGCGAGGAAGGCCGCGTAATCTTTCTCAACCGCGGCCGTGAAGGAAGCGGGATCGGTGGCTTTGCCGAAGACTTTCTGCAGCTCGGCCACGATGGTGTCATAGAAGGTGGGGGTGGCCCAGTCGATGTAGTGACCGACGGCATTTTCTTTGTTGATGGTATCCCAGGCGGTCAGCGTATCGGCAAAGAGCGTGCCTTGTTCCACCTTGGCATCCGCAGGCAACGGCATGGCAGGCAGCATTCCGGCTTCGGCCCAGAGCTGCGCGGCACGCGGGCTGACCATCCAATCCAGGTACTCGGCGGCGAGATCGGGGTTGGCCGTGGTCTTGCGGATGGAGAAGGGGATGCCCACGCCACCGATGGCCAGACGGGTCTGACCGGGGTTGGCGGGCAGCAGGAAGAAGCCGAAGGTTTGGTCGGTGTCGTTGATCAACTCACCGGCCAGCCACGAACCGGTGATGGTCATGGCGCCCTGACCGGCTTTGAAGAGCTTGTTGCTGTCATCGTAACCGATGCCGGAGAAACCGTCGGAGAAGTAGCCTTTGTCCACCCAGTCCTGCATGATGCGGGCGGCTTCCTGGTTCTCGGGGGTGTCGAAGGTGGCGTTGTTCACACCGTACACGAAGTTGTTGATGTACTCCGAGCCGACCAGCAAGTGTTGCACGGCGCTCCACTCATGGATGGCGTTCCAGCCGTCCAGGGTGCCAAAGGAAATGGGCGTGATACCCTTGGCTTTGATGTCGGCCAGCAACTGGGTGAATTCGTCGAAGGTGGTGGGAACTTTCCAACCGTTGGCTTCGAAGATGCCCTTGTTGTAGTACACACCGACTACTTCGGCGGTAGGGCTGACGCCGTACAGGTTGCCCTGACCGAAGGTCTTGCCATCGGGGGTGAAGCTGTTGCGGCTGGCGACCGACGAGGAGAAGCGCTCATTCCACTTGTATTTGGCGGAATAGTCGTTGAGCGGCAATAGCAGGTCGGCCTGTACCATGGCGCCCATGTCCGAGCGTCCCTGATTGACCTGGGCCACATCGGGGCCGTCGCTCTGACTGAGAGCCAGTTTGAGGGTGACTTTGAGATCGTCGAGAGTTTTGACCACGCGTTCGATCTTGACACCGGGATGGGCGGCCTCAAATTCGGCATTGAGGGTTTCCATCACCTGGCTTTCGACGTCGCGGTAGAACTGATCCCAGACGACGAGCTTGACTTCTTTCACTTCTTCCGTCGCCGCGGGGGCTTCGGTGGCGGCAGGAGCCGCTTCGGTGGGGGCTTCGGTGGCGGCCGGCGGATTTTCAACCGGCGCCTTTGTCGGTTCTGCAGCCTGCCCACAGGCGGTGAGCAAGAGCGTCAGGACCAGCAAAATCGAAAAGAGGGGGGCAAACTTTTTCATGGTTCTCCTTCTACACAAAATTGGTCGGTATCCGCGACTGTTGCCTACAGGTTTGAAGCAGGCATGCACTCAAGGGATACCCAACCTTAATCTTATGAACATTGAATGGATTTGTCAATCGAAAACAGGTTGGGGGATTGTTATGATTGAGTTCACTTATTTACAGGAAACCCAGCCCAGGAGTGTTGTCGTTTCTGGAACAGGGTGTATACTTTTTGTATCATTTTTATCCTGCCAGACAAGCGAGGTAGTCATGATCCAGATTGAACAGGTGGATGTGAGCTCGAAGGCTCAAGTGAATGCGTTCGTGCAGTTCCATTATGATCTCTACACCGGCACGCCGCAGTGGGTACCGCCGTTTTATGACGATATCCGCACGATGTTAAACCCCAGCAAGCATCCGTTTTATGAGCATTCGGTGGCGGATTTTTTTGTCGCCAAGCGCGACGGCAAGATTGTCGGGCGCATCGGCGCGTTGGAAAACAAGCCTTTTAACCAATGGCACAACAAGAAGGATGCTGAGTTTTACCTGTTTGACTGCATCAACGATCAGCAAGTGGCCAATGCCCTGTTCGACCGGGCGTTTGAGTGGGCCAAGGCGCGCGGATTGGATAACGTGGTGGGGCCGAAAGGATTTTCGGCGTTTGACGGTTACGGCATCCAGATAGAAGGGTACGAACACCGCCAGATGATGAACATGATGAACTACAACTTCCCGTATTACCGCGAGCTGGCGGAAACCTACGGGTTTGAGAAGGAAGTGGATTTCGTTTCCACATATTTACAGCGTGAGAAGGTTCATCTGCCGGAGAAAGCCAAACTGGTGGCGGAGAAAGTATACGAACGCGGCACGTTCACGGTAAAGAACTTCGAGAGCAAGGGCGAATTGAAGAAGTGGGCCTGGAACATTGTCAAGGCATATAACAACACCTTCATCAACAACTGGGAGTTCTACCCGTTCTCTGAGCGTGAGACCAAGTTTATGGTGGACAATCTGCTGATGGTTGTGGTGCCACAACTGATCAAGATCATCCTGCACAAAGAGCAGGTGGTGGGCTTTATGTTTGGCTTCCCGGACATCTCAGAAGCCATGCAGCGCCAGAAAGGACGCATCACGCCGTGGGGCGTCATCGACCTGATGCGGTCGTTGAAGAACACCAACTGGCTGTCGCTCAACGGCGTGGGCATTCTGCCCGAGTATCAGGGGCGCGGCGGCAACGTGTTGATGTTCGCCGAAATGCTCAAGACGATTGAAGGCACCAAGTTCGAACATGCTGAACTGACGCAGGTGGCTGAATCGGCCGTGCAGATGCGCCGCGACCTGGGCAATCTGGGCGCGAAGCCGTACAAGAACCACCGCGTGTTTCACAAGGCGGTTTAATCGATTGTTTGCGAAACGCAACCGGCGAAGTTCAGGCTTCGCCGGTTTTTTTATGAAAGAAAGCAGGGACGGCTTGAAGGAGCCGGCTTACCCCGAAAGCCTGCAAGAGGAGGACGGGTGGAAGAAGGGGGAACACATAGCGCTGGAAGGGCAGTGGGATGCCAACCCATAAACCGGCAAGGGTGGCGATGAACACGCCAAGGAGGATCCACAGGGCTTCACGGCGGGGATGCGAGCGGAGCGTGGCCAAGCGGACGACAAGCGCCAACCCCAACAGGGTGAACGCCAGCTGGGCGGCACCGCCGGCGGGTGAGCGCAGCAGGGTGTGCAGCGGATTAGACAGGTAGGCGGAACGAGACAGCGCCAGATCTTGCGTGTAGTTAGCAATATCTTCCACAGCCGGCTTGAGGAAAAACAAGTTGGCAGCCAAACCGGCCAGTCGATCGCCGGGAGTGGACAGTACCTTTTCGGGGTTGACGGCGCGAACCGCTTCCATCTGGCGGGTGAGCAAATCCTGCCGGGCAGTGAGCGCGGCACGGGCCGCCTGGATCGGATGCGCCCACAGGAAGGGGTTGAGAAATAGTACCAGGAGCGCAAATGCAGCGGTCAGGCGCAAGAGGTCCAGGCCAATCCGGTGAAATGTGCGGGTTGGGCGGGGGCTGAGGATGAGCCAAAAAGCCGCCAGGGGCAGAAAGATCAGGGCGGATTGCTTGGCACAGAAAGCCAGAGCGGCACTTGCTCCCAACCGGACCGGCGAAAGGGGACGCCGCAATAGTTCATTCATTGCCAGCAGGGTGGTAAAGAGCAGCGTGCTTTCGGCCATGGCGCGCCGGGTGTGCAGCAGCACCAGCGCGCTGCCCGCCAGCAAGAGCAACGCCAGTCCCCCAGTGAGGTCGCCGTTCAAGCGGCGGCCGATATCATACATCAGCAGCAATGAAATTGGAAACAGGAACGAGACCGCCAGGCGTGCGATCAGCAGCAAGCGATCACCCGGCAGCGCACCGCGGTCGGCATTCTCGGCCCAGGTGAGCGACCAATCCCAATCGGCGGGCAGCGCAGGTTGGCGGGTGACGGCGCGAGCCAGGCCAATGAGGGTGCGGGTGAGAGGAGCGTCCAACTCGCGATACCGTTGGCGCAAATCGGCGG
>DAOUGY010000143.1:0-5803 GCA_034428975.1 Anaerolineaceae bacterium
CGTCCCTGGCGACGACAAAACCAAAAGAGACGCCTTCTTCCGGCGTCTCTTCCGAATTGCCTGGCAAACCGTTACTTATCGCGCCGCCAGGAACACCACCTCGTACGCGCCGAGCGTCAAATCCGCGCCCGACACTTCCTTGCCGGTCAGCAAATCCTCAAAGCCGTAGCCCAACCCGTACAAACGAAGCAGATTGCTCGAGATGAGCTGCTCACTCTCTGAGAAATTGGCCAGCACCAACACCCGCTCGCCCTGATTTACGCGCAGGAAGGCGAACACCGCCGGATGGTTGACGTCCAGCCATTGGAATTCGCCGCCGCTGAACACCGGGTACTTCTTGCGCATGGCCACCAGGCGCTGCAAGCCGTGGAAAATGCGCTCCTCGGGCGCGCCAAACTGTTTGCGACGATCGGCGCGTTCCCAATCGGTGCGCGGGCGGTGGATCCAGCGGCTGTCGGCGGCCTTGGCGGGATCTTCGCGGAACGAGTAATCGTTTAGCGTGGCGATTTCATCGCCCAGGTAAATCAACGGAATACCGCCGATGGTCAGGATGAGACTGTGCAGCAGCAAAATGCGGCGCAGCGCCAGTTCCACCTCCACCCCGGTCTCCTCGCGCAGCGCCTTCTCCAGGCCGGCCAGCGAGGCGCACGTGCCCGAAATGCGGCAGTCGCCTGTCTTCGGGTTTTCCTGAAACGGCACGCCGCGCGCAAAGCTGCCCGCAAAGCGCCCGGTGTAAAAGTCGTTCAAAAAGCGCCGGTGGCCGTAACCGCTGATTCCCAGCACAGCCGCGTCTTCATCCGAAAAGGTCCAGCCGATGTCGTCATGGCAGCGGATGTAATTGACCCAGGCGCAATCCTCGTGGATGCGGAAGCGGTCGCGCATCGACGCGCCCAGCAATTTGACATCCCGCGTCGCCAGTGCCTCCCACAGCAGCGCCATCAGTAGTGGATTGTATGAAATTTGGCACTCTTCCGGCGAGATATAGCGCACAACATCGTCCGGGTGAACAATCGCTTCGGATTTGAAAATCAGCGCCGGCGCGGCAATGCGCGCCACGGCATTGAAGGCCTGGATGAGCGTGTGCGCGCCGGGCAGGTTCTCGCACGAGGTGTGCAGTTCCTTCCAGGTGAAGGCCACGGCGTCCAGGCGCAGCACTTCCACGCCCACGTTGGCCAGCGCCAGCATCTCGCGCGCCATCGCCGTGAAAACCGCCGGGTTCTGGTAGTTGAGGTCCCACTGGTAGGAATGGAACGTTGTCCACACCCACTGGCCGATTTCCGGGAACCAGGTGAACGCCCCGGGGTGCTCGTCCGGGAAGATTTCACGCAAGTTTTGCTCGTACAGGTCGGGCATGTGACGATCAGGGAACATGCGGTAAAACTCACGGTATTCCAGTTCGCCGGCCTTGGCCTTCAGCGCCCATTCGTGCTCGTCGGAGGTGTGGTTGAACACAAAATCGAGCACCAGCGAGATGCCGTTGCGCTGCAATTCGGCCGCCAACCCGGTCAAATCCGCCATGGTGCCCAGCCGCGGGTCCACTTCACGGTAGCTGCTGATGGCATAGCCGCCGTCGTTTTCCGGCTGGGGCGCGCGGAAGAGCGGCATCAGGTGCAGGTAGTTCAGCCCCAATTCCTTGAAGTACGGAATGCGCGCGCGGATACCTTCCAGATCGCCGCCGAACAAATCCACATACACCACGCCGCCCAGCATCTGGTTGGAAAGAAACCAGTCCGGCTCGGATTCGCGCTTTTCGTCCAGCGCTTTCAACGTCGCCGAGCGGCTGCGCCACGATTCTGCCAGCGAAACCAGCAGCTCCTCGAGATGGTAGAAAAAATCGTACTGCTCGCCGTACAGGCGGTAGAGCAGGTCAAACAGGCGGGGAAAATGGGCATCCAACCGCTTGCAGAACAGCGCCCAATCCATCGGATTGGATTGCGCAAAATCGGCAAAGCGCGTTTCCAGGCGCGGCAGCAGCCGCTGGAGCGAACGTTCGGATAAAACGGCGGTTTCGTATTCCATATCACTCCCAAATGCCGTTCTCGGCGATCACCTGACGATACCAGTGGAAGCTGCGCTTGGGAATGCGCTGGAGCGTCGCATACTCCACGCGCACCAGCCCGAAGCGCGGGCGGTACCCGTCCGCCCACTCAAAATTATCCAGCATGCTCCAAACATAGTAACCGCGCAAATCAACGCCTGCGTCCAGTGCGTCCTGCGCCGCCAGGAAGTGCTCGCGCAGGTAGGCCACGCGCTCGCGATCGTCGACAAAACCACTGGCGTCCGGTTCATCGCGCGCCGCGCAGCCGTTTTCGGTCACATAAATGGGCGGCAGGTTGGGATAGGTTTCGCTGTAATGGCGCAGCATGGCCGTCAGACCGGGCGGGTAAATGCCCCAACCCACTTCGGTATGCCCGGACATGGGGCGGGTCAACGGGTCGGCCTTCACTTTCAGGTAACCGCCGCCAGGGTTGAAGCTTACCACGCGCGACGTGTAATAATTCATGCCCAGAAAATCGATCGGCTGGCGGATCAGGTCCATGTCGCCGTCTTCGATTTTAGGTGCCATCGGTCCGATCCAATCCATCAACATGGCCGGATAGCTGCCCTTGAAGAGCGGCTCGGCGAAGACGGTGACGTATTCTTCGAAAAAGCGCTGCGTGGCCGCCCGGTCGGCCGGAGAATCACTGGCCGGCACCGGGTGCTCGGTGTTAAGCACGATGCCGATCTGCCCCGGCAGCTTGCGCCGGCGGTATTCCTGCACCGCTTTGCCGTGCGCCAGCAGCAGGTGGTGCGCGCACTGGTAAGCCGCCGGCACGCTGGCAATGCCCGGAGCAAACTGCCCGGTGGCATGCCCCAGGAAACTGATCACCCACGGCTCGTTAAACGTCGCCCAGTAAGGCACGCGGTCACCCAGGGTGTCAAACATCAAACCGGCGTAACGCGTAAAGGCATCGGCCGTCTCGCGCGCCGGCCAACCGCCGGCATCCTGCAAGGCCTGCGGCAAATCCCAGTGGAAAAGCGTGGCGTTGGGCGCGATCCCGGCATCCAACAAACGATCCACCAGCCGCTCGTAAAAGGCCAGGCCCTTGGGGTTGGGCTTGCCGCGCCCATCGGGCAGCACGCGCGGCCAGGAGATCGAAAAGCGGTAGGATTTGACCCCCAGGCTTTTCAGGAGTTCAATATCCTCATCCATGCGGTGATAATGATCGCAGGCTAAATCGCCGGTATCCCCGTTCAGTACGCGGTTTGGCGTGTGGCAGAAGCGGTCCCAGATGCTCTCGCCCTTGCCGTCCTCATTCCACGCCCCTTCGATCTGGTAAGCCGATGTGGCCACACCCCAAACAAACCCTTCAGGAAATTTCCGCAGCGCCATGGTTCATCCTTTCGGTTTGGAAAACACTGCGACCCCGCCGGTGGATCCGAACGTGAGCCGCAGTGTTTATGGTTGTCGTCCGCGTGTCAACTCGCCGTTCGCGCCAATCTGCCTTCAGGGCAATTGCGCCAGCCAGCGATATTCATACGGCGCCAGGGTCAACGCCAGCCGCCCGCGCGTTTCCAGCGACAAAATCTGCCCGTTGAACAGATCGCTCAACCCGCCGACGGTCTCCGGCAGCACGATCTCCACCACCTGCGGTTGGTCCTCCAGGTTGTGCAGCGCCAGAACGGCCTCGCCGGGCGTTTCGCGGTGAAAAGCCAGCACGGCAGATGAGGGTGTGACAAACTCCGCCCAGCGCAGCGTACCGCGACTCAAGACGGCGTTGACCTTGCGCACCGCGATCATGCGCTTCATCGTGTGCAGCAGCGAGGAGATGTCGGCGATCTGCGATTCCACGTTGATGCGCTGCGGCCCGTAGACCGCATCGTCGATGATCGGGGCATACAGCTTGTGCGGATCCGCTGTGGAAAAACCGGCGTTGCGGTCCGCCGACCACTGCATGGGCGTGCGTACGCCGTTGCGATCATCCAGCCAGATATTATCGCCCATGCCAATCTCATCACCGTAGTAGATCACCGGCGAGCCGGGCAGGGTGAACAGCAACGAGTTGGCCAGCTCAATCTTGCGCCGGTCGTTGTCCAGCAGCGGCGCCAGACGGCGGCGAATTCCCAGGTTCAGGCGCATGCGCGGGTCCGGCGCATACTCGCGCCACATCCACTGGCGGTCCTCTTCCGTCACCATCTCCAGCGTCAACTCATCATGGTTGCGCAGAAAAGTGCACCACTGGCAGCCATCCGGGATGGCCGGCGTACGGTTGAGGATGTCGATGATGGAGCTGGAATCACCGGCACGCAGCGCCTTGTAAATGCGCGGCATGACCGGGAAGTGAAAGCCCAGTTGGAACTCATCCCCATTCCCGAAGTAGGGGATGACATCTTCCGGCCACTGGTTGGCCTCGCACAGCAGAATACGGTCGCCGTATTGCTCGTCAATGAAGCGGCGCAGTTTCTTAAGGTAGTCGTGCGTCTCCGGCAGGTTCTCGCAGTTGGTGCCTTCACGTTCGATCAGGTATGGCACGGCGTCCGCGCGAAAACCATCCACGCCCATATCCAGCCAGAACTTGGCCACGCGCAGCATTTCGTCCTGCACCGCCGGGTTGTCATAATTCAGGTCGGGCTGGGTGCTGTAAAACCGGTGCCAGAAGTACTGACCGGCCACCTCGTCCCACGTCCAGTTGGATTTTTCGGTATCCAGAAAGATGATGCGCGCGTCTTTGTATTTCTGATCGCTGTCGCTCCACACGTAGTAATCGCGGTAGGGCGAGTTGCGGTCGGCGCGCGCCGCCTGAAACCAGGGGTGCTGATCGGAGGTGTGGTTGAGCACCAGATCGGCGATCAAGCGCATCCCACGCGCATGCACCTCGGATACCAGGCGGCGGAAATCATCCAGATTGCCATAGGCCGGGAAAACATCATAATACTCGGCGATGTCGTAACCGTCGTCGCGCAGCGGCGAGGGAAAAATCGGCAGCAGCCAGAGGCAGTCCACGCCCAACGATTGCAGATAATCCAGCTTCTGCGTCAACCCGTTGAGGTCGCCGTGGCCGTCGGCATTGCTGTCAAAGAACGCCCGCACATAGCACTCATAGAAGACGGCGTTTTGATACCAATGTTCTCCCATGCGCGCTTACCCCTTCACCGAGCCGGCCAGCATGCCGCGCACAAAGAAGCGCTGCAGGGCAAAGAACACCGCCAGCGGCAGGATCATGCTGACGAACGCGCCGGCCGTCAGCAGGTGCCAGTCCTGGCCCTTTTCGCCAACAATGGCTGCCAGTGCCATGGTCACCACGCGGTTTTGCTCGCCCAGGAAGACCAACGCCACCAGGTAGTCGTTCCACACCCACAGGAACTGGAAGATGGCGAAGGACGCCAGCGCGGGCACGGACAACGGCAGGATCAGTTGGGTGAAGATGGTGAAGTTGGAAGCGCCGTCAATGAAGGCCGATTCCAGCAGGTCGCGCGGCAGTGTACTGATGTAGTTGAAAAGCAGATACACCGCCAGCGGCAAACCGAAACCGGTGTGCGCCAGCCAGATGCCCAGGAAGCTGCCGTTGAGGCCCAGTTTGGTGTAGTCTTGCAGAATCGGGACCAGCGCAATTTGCAGCGGCACCACCAGCAGCGCCACCACAATCGAGAAGAAGAACTTACGCCCCGGGAAGTTCAACCAGGCAAACCCGTACGCGGCAAAAGCTGCGATCAGGATGGGGATGATGGTCGCCGGCACCGTCACCGCCACCGAATTGAGAAACGCCGTGCCCAGGTTGTTGCCCATGCGCACGATCTCATCGCCGTTGGCATCCTTGTAGCG
>DAOUGY010000144.1:0-7202 GCA_034428975.1 Anaerolineaceae bacterium
ACGCCGACCAGGTCGCCAGCCTGTACGCCGGAATGGACCTGCAGAAGGAGTATTAACCGCGTGCGTACCGTTCGTTCCGTGCCGTATGGCGTGATCCGCGCCGCCCTGCACTTTGGCGCGCTGCTGCCGCTGGCCGTGCTGGTCGTGCGGGCTCTGCGCAACGACCTCACCGCCAACCCCATTCAAGCCGCCACCCAGGCCACCGGAGATGCCGCCCTGTGGCTGCTGACGCTCTCGCTGGCCTGCACACCGCTCTCCACCCTCTTTCGCCGATCCATCTTTAACCGCCTGCGTCGCCCGCTGGGGCTGTACGCCTTTTTCTACGCCGCGCTGCACGTGCTGCTGTTCATCGGCGTGGATTACGCCTTCAACCTGCGCCAACTCGCCGGCGTCTTCCTGGAAAAACGCTTCCTGTGGGTTGGCGCGCCGGCTTTTCTCATCCTGCTGGCGCTGGCCGTCACCTCATTCACCTACTGGATGAAGCGACTGGGCCGCAAGTGGAAACGCCTGCACCGCCTGGTCTATCTGGCCGCGTTGCTGGTGGTGGCGCACAACGCCTGGGCGGTTAAAGGAAACCTGACCACCCTGCAGGGTGACATTCTACAGCCGTTGGCATTTGGCATGTTGATCCTTTTACTGCTGGCCGCGCGCCTCGTCCGGCGCTCGCGACGTCCCGTCCAACCTGACCGCCGTGGCATTCACCGCACGCCTGCCCCCACCCCACCCACAACGCAAGCGCCCGACCACGGGTAACAAAAAAAAAAGCGCGCTCATCGCGCGCTTCCATCCTCCAATCGTCCAGCCGATCATTCCTCGGCGTAGCCGCACAGCGCGATTGCCCGTGGGCCGGTGTGCACGCCCAGCACGGGCGAAACGATCTGGATGAACAACTCCACCGAAGGGTGCGCGGCGCGGATGCGCTCCGCCAGAGCCTGGGCCTCGGGCAGCGCGGCGTTGTGCAGCACGGTGATGTGCAAAGGCTTGCCGCCGTCCACCTTACTGAAGAAATCCCTGTACAACCCCTCTACGGCACGCTCGCGTGACCGTGCCGGCATGCCGGCTTCCACCTTGCCGGTTTCATGATTGACCGTGATCTGCGGCTTGATTTTAAGCAGCGAGCCGATGAAACGCGTCGCGCCGGCAATGCGCCCACCCTTTTGCAGATAATCCAGCGTATCCAGTGAAATGATGTACACCATCCGCCGGCGCACCCGATCGGCTGCCTCGGCCATGCCGTCCAGGTCGGCCCCGGCTTCGCGCGCGCGCGCCGCCGCCAGAACCTGCCAGCCCAGCCCCATCGAGTTGGTTTTTGAATCATGAATTTTTACCGGAAAATCAACCATCTCGGCCGCTTTGCGCGCCGATTCAATCGTACCGCTCATCGCCGAGGAGATCGTCAGCACGAGAATGGACTCCGCGCCTTGCTCACGCGCCGCCTGATACGCCTGTAAAAACTGCCCGGGCGATGGCATGGAGGTGGTGGGGTGAACCGGGTCCACCGGCAGCCGGTCATAGAATTGTTCGGCGGTCATTTCCACGCCGTCCACATAGCTCTCGCTGCCCCACACAATTTGCAGCGGCACCACGCGAATGGCGTACTGTTCGCGCTGATCAAGGGGCAGGTCGCAGGTGCTGTCAGTAAGTATGGCCGTTCGATAGGGTGTCATGTCCGCCTCTGAAAATCAATCTGGATAAGTTGAAGCATACCGGATTGTGCGCCGATGCGGGGGTGCGTCGCGTCACAATTTGCTGCATATTGTATCTCAAAAGTCATGTGACCCAAACTGGCAAATTTAAGGGATTGTATTTACCGAACATATATTCTATAATCAGATTGTCGTACCCGCTTACCGGTTTAAGTTTCAGTCACAGGAGGTTCCCATGAGTCGTGTCGTTCATTTTGAAATTGGCGCGGACGACGTCCAACGCGCCGTGCGATTCTATACCGACGTCTTCGGTTGGAAAATTGACGCCTGGGGTGGGCCAATGGAATACTATCTTGCCAGCACCGGCGAACCCGGTGAGATGGGCATCGACGGCGCCATCATGCCGCGCCCGGATCCCAACGTCACCACCATCAACACCATCGGCGTGGCATCCGTCGACGAGACCTGCGAAAAGATCATCGCTGCCGGCGGAAAAGTGGTCACCCCCAAAACGCCCATCCCCGGCGTGGGCTACTTTGCCAATTGTCTGGATAGCGAAGGCAACCCCATCGGCGTCTTGCAGCCCGACCCCAACGCGCAATAATCCGGCGCGCCGCATTCGCATTGATTCATCGAGCAGCCCACGGGCTGCTCGATGGCATGTCCATCAACAGGGCACAACTCATCGCCGGTTGACGAGGTAAACCCCCAGCATGACCACCAACCCGCCAATCCACTGCGCCGGGGCCAGTGATTCCCCCACCAGCGGAATGGCCATCACCGCCGTGATGACGGGCATCGCCACCATCGTCGGCGATACCACCACCGCCGGCAGGTGCCCCATGGCATAGGTCAGCGCAAAGTAGCCGGTGATCTGTGAAACAACCGCCGCGGCAAAGAAGATCAAAATGGTTTGCAGCGAATAGCCGCCGAATGGGTGACCGACAATCAGGTTGAAGACCAGCAGCGAAATCGCGCACGATACCACCGCCAGATACATATACGGGATGGTTTGGAAATGCTCGCGCCCGCGCTGGGTGACCAGGAAATACCCCGCGAAGAAAAAGCTGGAGAAGATCGCCAGCAGATCGCCCTGCCCCAGGTGCGGATTGTTGAGCAGATCATTGCCGAAAACGATCCCCACGCCCAGCAGCGCCAGGGCCAACCCCAGCCAGAACTTGCCGGTCAGCTTTTCTTTCCACGCCAGCCAGGCCACAAGCGCCACCCACAGCGGCGAAATGTTGTTCAACAACGTGGCATTGGCCAGGCGGGTATACCCCATCGCCGTCGACCAGATGCCGTGATCCAGCGCGGAAAACACCCCGGCCAACAGCGGCAGCCACATGTAGCGCACTTCCATCCGGCGCGCGCCCGGCCGGCGCACGGCATGCAGGAACACCGGCAGCAGCAGCGTGGATGCAATCACCATACGGTAAAACGAAGTGATCATGCCCGGCGCATCGGCCCAGCGCACAAACAGCGAAGAGAAGCACAGGGCCAGCACGCCCACCCACAACGCCACATAGGCCAGTGTGCGCGGCCCCGCGCGGGACGCGGCGGGCACGGCCAGTTCTCCGACCGGTTCACTCATGTTGGCAGCCTTTCCAGATCAGGTATCCCCGCCGCAGAAATTTCTTGCGCAGGTCAATGCGGTAGCCGGTCAGCGCCAGAGCTGCGGCGCTGGCGGCAAACCACTGGCGCAGTCCCAGGCTGCGTGCCGCGATCGTCTGTCGTGCGGCACGTTTCCAGGCTTCCATAAACTCACAAATCGGTTCGCCTTGTACCATGCGGTGAATGTGGTTCTTCGGCAGCACCGGTTGAAAAATGGCCGGTTCAAATCCCCAGCGAAAATTGGTGCTAAACACCAGCGCTTCCATATCCACCGCATCGGGGGTCCGGCGCAGGATATTGGCCGTCCAGATGCGCCCGAACGGATCGGATGTACCCTCGATCAACAAACCGCCGGGCAGCAGATACGATCCCATCAAGCGGTGCGCATCCGCCACCTGATCTTCTTCGTACTGGCGCAGCACATTAAAAGCGCGGATCAGGCGTACGCTCTCCCCGCTCTCCAACGGCAGGTTGAACCCGCCCAGCCGAAAAAAAGTGCGGTCGTCGCAAAAGGGCAGGGCAGTTTCCACGCGCTGCGGGTCAATTTCCACCCCCAGCACGGGCAGGTCCGGGTTGGCCCGCCGCAAGCGTTCGGCGCTTTCCAGGGTGGTGTAGGCTTCCGCGCCGTACCCCAGGTCGACGTAAAAGGCGCGCGCCGATCCGCCTCCGTCCAGGCGCAGCGCCTCCGGCGCATACATCAACACGAAGTTATCCACGCGGCGCAAACGGTTGCGCGCGGTCTTTCCGCGGGTGATCTGCCCGACCGGGCGCAGGGGGGATGGGCGGCGTGCAGCCATATCGGGTAATTTTACCATTGGCATGCCAACCGGCAGGCGGTTGGCATGAATTTTAAACAAAAAGGGGCGTTCGCCGTACCCTTGCCCGGCAAACGCCCCATCATTCTTTTATTCAGCGCCATCCGTGGACGGGCATTTACTTCTTCGGCACCAGCAGCTGCACGCCCACTTCTTCCAGCGTCAGCAGTGGCTCGTAATACGTCAACACCGGCTTCGACACCCACGTCACCCAGGCGTTGTTCTCCTGCGTGAAGGAGGTTTCATCCACATTCTGGATCTTCAAGCGCAGTGGCTCGCTGACGATCAGCGCAAAACGATGCGCTTTCAAATCGGCATGAAAGCCGGCAAAATACTTCTGATTGTCGGCCATGGCCATGTCCATGACGTATTTTTTCTCATACTCCGAAATCAGCTCCACCCCGCTCACCTCGCCAAAGGTGAGCAGTTGGCGCTGATCCATGAAGAGCACAAGACCGCGTCCGGCGGCATCCTGCACCGCCGTTTGCACCGCCGTCAGCGCCTCTGCCGTCGTTTGCCGGTCGGGCAGCTCCAGCGGATACGCCGTGCGCGCCGCGTAAGCTCCCGGCAGCACCAGCGTCAGCACCAGCAGCGCGCCCACCCACGGCGTTACCGTTGGGCGATCCGGCGTCTGGTTCAACCATTCACGCAGAGCCCAGCCGCCGATCAGCAGCATCGTGATCCAATACATGTCCAGGTTGTGCAGGTTGCTGCCGCCACCGATCTTGGTGCTGATGATGACGCCCACCACCAGAAAAGCCGCTGCCACCGCCGCCGCGCCAAACATTTGCAGCCCGTTGGGGCGCCACAGCCCGCGCTTGCGCGACGCGATCAACAGCAGCACCAGCGGCAGGCCGGCCCACAACGTGCCGAGCAAAATCCCCAGCGAATAGGTGCTGTTGGGCAGCAAGCGGTCCCACAGCAGCGGTTGGCGCGAGACCGATTCGCCAATTTTGGCCACCAGCGCCGGAGCTTTCACCGTCCCAAAGCCGGAATTGACCCAGTTGACAATCGTCGGGATAAACTGCGCCCCCAGGTAGCCCGCCACGCCCAGCGCTGCCGGGCGTACCAGTTGTTTCCAGCCCTGACGGGTGAAACCGGGCGCCTGTGCAGCCAGCAGCGCCAACATGCCCGCCCACAGGCCGGGTGAATATTCCCACGTCCAGCGGCTTATGCGCGCATAATAGGCGGCGGCCATCACCAGCACCACCGACAGCGGCGTCCAGCGGCAGCGCACCGCCAGTACCGTCAGTACCGCGCTGATCACCAGCGGCGCGTAAATCGGACCCTGGTTGAGGAACAGGAACGTCCAGACGATGAAAGCGAGCTGGATCCAGCGGCTGCCTTTTGCGCCGCCCACCAGCGTCCAGCCCAGCAGCAGCGCGGGCCACACCCACAACAGCCCGTCCCACAGGCGAAAGCCCGCGATATTCAGGCCGGGGATGAGAAACGCCACCGCCCAGAGCAGCGAGCGCCCGGTGGTGATGAAGGCTTTGATCGGCGAATCGGCGGCGGGCGTGTAGCGCGATGAGCCAAACAAAATGGAATAATCCCAGATGCGATTGCCTTCCGACCAGCCCAGCGAGAAGGGATAGGACGTCACGCTGCGCAGCGCCCAGCCGGCGGCAAACACCGCACCCGCCAGCATGGTCAGCCCGGCCCACATCAGCCAGGGGTTCACCTTGCGCCTGGCGGATTGCAGCAGCAATAGATTGATCCCACCCGTCAGCGCCAGCAGGTATACGCGGAAGCCAAAGCCCCAATTTTCGCGCCCCAGGTCCGGCAAAAGGAATAGATACACCGGTAACCCCGAGACCAGCAGCGCCAACCCCAACCGCAGCGCGTAGGGGAAGGTTTCCACCCAACGAAGCACGGCATTCAATCCCCCCGGTCGGCCGCGACCCATCGCCAATCGGATCAGGCCGTAGACCCAGATGGCCGCCATGAGGACCGCCGAAACGATATAGACCAGCAGCCGGCGCGATGCCAGGCTCAAACCGGCCGTGCCTGACACCGCCACCACGCCGTTGAAGGCGTCCGTCATGCCCCACGCCGCCAGCGCACCCAGCGCCAGCCAGCCCAATCGATTCCACCACGGATTCGTCATCGCATTCATCTCACTTGCCTGTCGGCCGGTTTGCCCACACACCGCGCATGAACTCCAACCGCCGGTTCTCTTTGGCGCGCGCGTCCAGGCGCTCCAGAACCAGGCGGCGATCAACGCGCTTGCCGCGCACGCGATACGCGAAATCGCGCACCGCCTGCCCGGCGGCATCCAGGTTGTCCTCGCGGTTGGGAATGGACAGCAGACATTCCTCGTTCACATCCATCAGGTCGGTGTCGCCGTACGGCAGCACCATCGGCAGCCCGTAGGCCAGGCATTCGCGCGTTTTCAGCGGTGAGCTTTCTGCCATACCGATGCGGTGCAGCGCCATGCTGCCCAGCGCAACATCCGCGCGCGCCAGTTGATCCAGATAGGCCTGCCCGCGCAGGTATCCCAGCAGGTGCAGGTTGGCGGGCGGCTCGTCCAGCCCATCCAGGCGGTCGTAGCCGACCACGTCAATTTCCACGTCCGAAAAGCGCCGGGCAAAGCGCACCAGCTTGTCCACGCCGTGCCAGGGGTTGCCTGGTGAACCGATGAACAGCAGGCGCGGAATCGGGTTGTTGGGCGCCGGGAAGGGTGTGATGCGCGCCGCGTCAATGCCGTCGCCGATCACGGTCATCGGTTTGCCGAATCGGGTAAATTGTTCCAGCCCGGCCAGTTCGTGCGAGATGCACACCAGCCCGCCGGCGCCGCCCAGAGTGATTCCGCGCGTCCGGCGGTTGTAGAGCGACAGCGCACCGCCCAGACGGGTGTGCTGCTGCAGGTCGTTGGTCATCACTTCCACCACCACCGGCGCAATCCCGAACAGATGCTGCAGTGGATAAATGTACATGCTGTTGCGCAGGTAAATCACGTCCGGGGCATAACGACGCAGCCCGTCCAGCGCCTTTTGAAACGCGCCGATGCGCGCCAGTTCAGTACGCAGCTTGCCCAGCGCCCCGCGCGAGTCCAGCGCGTACTCAAACCACTCACCTTCCAGCAGCCCGCTGCGATCGGCGGGGGTGTGCATATGCATGAACAGGCGCA
>DAOUGY010000145.1:0-20705 GCA_034428975.1 Anaerolineaceae bacterium
GCCGAGTGCGACGCGGCCACATGCCTGTACACGGGAAGCTACCCGAACATGGCGCCGGCATACGAGGAACTAAACCGCCGGATGGTGGAGAAAGGCCGCGAGGCGACGGGGGGTGCGTATGAGTTTTACCTCAACTCTCCCGCGGAGGTACCGCCGGAAGCACTGCAAACGCTCATTTTCTTCCCGCTGAAATGAAAACAATGGACCTCCCAGGAGTTGGGAGGCCCGAATTTTAGCGGTTTAACCAGCGTTCGAGGCCAGCCGGTGGTTCAAACCCCTCCAGCGCGGTCCATAATTTTGCGGGTAAGGTCGCCGCACAATACAATCCGCGATGTTCGGGGTAAATAAACCCCTCGCGGCAGGCGTTTTCTACCATTTCAATCAGCGGGTTGAAATAGCCGCGTGTGTTGAGCAACCCAACAGGCTTGGAATGAATGCCGATTTGCGCCCAGGTGAGTGTTTCAAACAATTCGTCAAAGGTGCCGTACCCGCCGGGTAAGGCGATAAAAGCATCGGCCAGTTGACTCATGCGTGCCTTGCGAGATTGAATATCCTCGGTGACCTCCAGACGGCTCAAGCCGGCATGAGCCAGCACGGGGGTATTGAGCGATTGAGGGATTACACCGATGACCTCCCCGCCGGCTGCGATTGCGCCATCCGCCACAGCGCCCATCAGGCCGGTCTTCCCTGCCCCATAAACCAGTGCGATTTTCTTCTGAGCCAGCAGCACACCCATTTGGCGCGCCGCGTCGTAATATTCTGCTTTCAGCCCGTCGGCCGAGCCGCAGTATACAGTGATGGTCTTTATATAATCAGTCATGCGGGGAGGTCCTCGGTGGGATAAAGATCGGGGTTTTTGAAGGGAATGAGCGCCATGATTACGGCCTGTTCGTACAGACTGGTGCGATTCAATGCATCGGCTGTCAGGATGCCGACGGCTCCATTTTCCTGTTTGGAATTGGACCGGCCAAAGACGATGTCATCCGCATCCCCCAATTCCAGGCCCTTTTGGATCAGATGACAGACGAGCATTGGAAGAATGAAGGAACCGGTGCGGGCCTTACCGATTTGATCCCGCGATAGGATCACCACCCAGGCGAAGGCCATCCAATTTCCGCCGTTTTCTGGCTCAATGCCGCCCTCGATACCGACCCAGAATTCCGCCTCAGGGCACTGAAGGCGGGCATTGTTGGCCCGGTTGATTGCACCTGTGAGTGTCTCATGTGAGGAGAAGGGTTGGTCGCTGACGCCGCTGGGCACCGAAATCCCCCGGAGGCTTAGCGCTTGGTTGGGAAACATTTTTTCAAACCCGTTGCGCGTGGTGGCAATTTTCACCGGGTTGACAGAGGCAACAACGATATTCATTAATCGTATCCCCTCAAATAATGGATTGAGTTCAACCAATCTCAAACACGCACATGCCGGGTTGGGCCGTACCTGGTTGGATACGCGAGGTCTGGCGGATTTGCAAACTGGTCAATCGGGTGAGCAGGAGCGCATCCATCCGGCAGAGCTGTGGGTGTTTCTCGACCAATTGCGCATATGGGCAATTGTGAAAGAGAATGACCGGACCGCTGCGACGCGCTTCCCAGCGTGCTTGATACTGGTGATCCGATAACCAGGAGGCCGCATGTTTCAGGCGGATTGCGCCTGTTCCTGGCAGGGTTTCGCCGGCCAGAATTGCGGCGATGGCGGACAATACCGCATCCATATTGGCCGTGTCGCTGCTGTGCAGCACATATTGTAATAGCGATTCGCATAAATGCGGCAAATTGTGCGGAGAGCGCTGCGAAGAAAGTGCGTAACGATGCGCCGGACGGCCGCGAGATGCGCGGGATGGCGAATCCGGCGCAAGCGCTTGAACCTGACCCGCACGAGTGAGCAACGTCAGATGATAGCGAATGTCTGCCGGGGTGACATCCAGTAGGAGCGCCAACTCCCGGGCGGTGGCAGGCGGGTGAGCAGCCAGATGCTCAAGCAGGCGGTGGGATACGTTGGGTTCGGGCATGCATCCAGTATACCTGAATTCTTGATTTATGCAAAAAATATTTTGCGTTAACCTTCGCTTGACACTACGCCAGTGCCGGGTAAAATACAAATATCACAATTCCCCCAGAAAATACACGCTTGAGAGGAAGGGCACACATGGGCAAGGATGAGTTGGCATCTCCAGGATTTGAAATTCCACCCGAACTCCAAAACACGGTTTCGATTACGACACTGGACAAGATTTATAACTGGGGGCGGCGGAATTCATTGTGGCCGATGATGTTTGGTCTGGCGTGCTGCGCGATTGAGATGATATGTGCTGCGGCCAGCCGTTATGATATTGCCCGCTTTGGCATGGAGGTGATGCGTGCCAGCCCGCGCCAGGCGGATGTCATGTTGGTCTCGGGCACCGTCACAAAGAAAATGGTGCCGCAAATCGTGCGGCTGTACAATCAGATGGGCGAGCCCAAGTATGTGATTGCCATGGGCGCCTGTGCATCGGGTGGCGGCCCATTCAAGGAAGGCTACAATGTAGTTTCGGGCATCGACCGGTTTATACCGGTGGATGTGTATATTCCGGGTTGCCCGCCTACGCCACAGGCTCTGCTGCACGGTCTGATTACGCTTCAACAAAAAGTGGACAAAGAGCCGATCAAGGGATCCCGCTGGTATTCCAAAGAACCGGTCGCGGCCATCCCGATTCCTGTGCTGGGGCCCGACCTGATGGACCCGCGAAAGTTTGAATTGATCCGTGAGGATAATGCGCGCAAGGCGCAGGCCGCGTTGGAAGCAGAAGCCCAGGAAGAAGGTGCGGCATGAGCGAAACGATGGTTCAGGTGATCAGTTTGGATGCCCGTTTTCCGGAATGGGTTAAGGCCGAAACGCGCACAAATTACAGCGGTTATGTCGTGGAGAGCGACCACCTGGTTGAAGTGGCGCAATACGCGCGGGATACACTCGGATTTGATATGCTGTCCTCGGTGACCAGCGCCGATTACATTGATCAGAAAATGATGGAAACGGTTTATCATCTGTACCGGTCCATCGGCGGATCGGAAATTGTGCTGCATGTACAGGTGAGCCGTGAAGATCCGGTCGTCCCTTCGCTAGTACCGCTGTTCCCAGGCGCCGAATTCCAAGAGCGCGAAGTGTATGACCTGATGGGCATCCGCTTTGAAGGGCACCCCGACCTGCGACGTATTCTTCTCTGGGAAGGGTTTGAAGGCCATCCCCTGCGCAAGGATTGGAAAGAAGCGTATTACGAAGAAGACGTCAAGCCTTTCAAAAGCCGCTGGCCGGAAGGGCATGTTGAACGATCCGAAGAAAAGAACCCGTTCAAGGATAATGTTCAGTACCCGGCCGGGCTGACCCCGGAGAGCTGGATCCCGGAAGGCGATGAAGCGCTGTACAAAGGATTGATGAAAACCAGTGGGACGACCCCTTCGGACCTGAAGACGGATCAGATGATCGTCAACCTGGGGCCGCAGCATCCCTCCACACACGGTGTGTTCCGCATGGCGGCCTTACTGGAAGGTGAAACGATTGTGGGCTTGAAGCCGGTGATGGGTTATCTGCACCGCAACCATGAGAAAATCGGTGAGCGAAACACCTTTTTGCAGATTATCCCGTTTACGGACCGGTTGGATTACATCTCATCGATGAGCAACAACTTTGGTTATGTTCTGGCGGTTGAAAAGCTGATGGGCGTTAAACCGCCCGAACGTGCCGAGTACATTCGCGTAATGATGGCAGAATTGACGCGTATCAGCAGCCACATCATGTCGATCGGCTTTCTGCTGAATGATCTGGGCGCCTTTTTCACCCCGGCGTTGTATTCACTGGAAGAACGCGAGCTGATCCTGGATATCTTTGAAGCCGTGTCTGGATCGCGCATGATGTGCAACTATTACCGCTTTGGCGGTGTGGTGCGCGACGTGACGCCGGAGATCCTGTCGCGGGTGAAGGATCTGGTGTTCAACCGTTTGCCGCGCAAGGTGGACGACCTTGACCGCTACCTGACCGAAAATGAGATCGTGCTGTCGCGCTGTAAGGGCATTGGTACTTTGACCGATGAACAGGCGATTGCCTTCTCGGCGACCGGGCCGATGCTGCGATCGGCTGGGGTGCCTTATGATATTCGCCGCGCCGATCCTTACAGCATTTACGAGCGATTGGATTTTGACGTGGTAGTGCGGTACCACGGTGACGTGTACGATCGCTACCTGGTGCGCCTGGAGGAAATTCGCCAGAGCCTGCGAATCTTGCAGCAGGTGGTTCGTGACATCCCCGAAGGGCCGATTTTGACCGGCAAGCCGGTCTATCAGGTGCGTGTTCCGGCGGGTGAATCCTACGGGCGGGTGGAGGGTCCAAAGGGTGAACTGGGTTATTATGTTGTATCCAACGGCAAACCCAACCCGTACCGCTTCCATGTGCGCGCTCCATCGTTCATCAATCTGACTGCGCTGGAAACGATCAGCATCGGACACAAGATTGCCGATGTCGTGACCATCCTCGGATCGGTGGATATTGTACTGGGTGAAGTGGACCGGTAAGCGGCGAAAGGCTGGAGGAAACCAATGAGCGGATTTGGAATAATCAAGGGGATGGGCGTCACCCTCAAGCACTTTGTGAACACCTATCTGGATGAAATTCGCTGGCGCGGTAAGAAATACGGGAATAAGGAGAGCATCTCCAACCGCACCAGCCCGCAGGCGGACGGCATTTTCACGGTGCAGTACCCGGAGGAGAAAATGCCCGTGCCGGAAAATTTCCGCTTCCTGCCTTTCCTGGTATATGAGGAAGGCCCGGCAGGCGAGAAAAATTATCGCTGCACCGGATGCGGCATTTGTTCGAAGGTGTGTCCGCCACAGTGTATTTGGATTACCCGTGCGGTGGATCCGGTGACCGGCAAGCCGGTGACCCAATCGGCGGAGTTTTATGTCGACACGGACATTTGCATGAGTTGCGGCTTCTGCGCGGAGTATTGCCCGTTTGACGCCATCAAGATGGATCATGAGTACGAGCTGGCGAATTACAACCGCTTTACCCATTCCATCCATGATAAAGAGCGGCTGGGCAAGCCGGCGTCGTATTATGCGCGGATTCGTCCGACGTATTATGCTCAGGAAGAAGCCGAGAAAGCCGCAAAAGCCGCCGCAAAGGCCGGCAATGCCTGATTTGTCGGATAAGGATAGGGCATGTATAATTCAGACACGGAGCTGTTGTTCCCCACGCGGGTGATTCCGACGTTGTGCGATATGCGCGGCGAAACCTGGCAGGACCTAATTCGCAGGGTGACGGATACAAAGGTTGACCCCGCGGCAGAGAGTGCGTTCGTCTTGATGATGGTGCGCATGGGTGGCTGCGTAAGTTGTGATGCGGATTCGTTTCGGGCCATGCGCGGCTGCACACAGTGCGCACGCCAGACCATCCGGCGGTTCCGCGGCAGCGATCAAGATCTGGTGGACCAATTTGAGCAGGCTGAAAGAGATGTCCGCGCTTTTCTCCATAAGGCGGCAAAAGGATAGCCTGGCAGGAACCAATATCGGCAGAAGGGAATTTCATGGATAATCATCGTGTTTCCAAGGAGATGGTCCTGGCGGCATTGAGCACCGTTCAGGAACCGGAGCTGCATCGTGATCTGGTTACGCTTAACATGATTCACGATTTATCGGTTGAAGATGGGATTGTGAGCTTCAAAATTATGTTAACCACCCCGGCCTGCCCACTGCGGTCGCGGATTGAGCGTGAAGCGCGCGATGCCGTGAAGAAAGTGGAAGGTGTCCAAGAGGTGCGCGTCAGCTTCGGCGCCAATGTGCCCAGCGATGGGCGTTCGCGTGGCTTGCTGGAGTTGCCGGTCAAAAATGCTGTGGCGGTGGCTTCCGGTAAAGGCGGCGTTGGCAAATCAACCGTTTCGGTGAACCTGGCGGTCGCGCTGGCCAAAAGCGGTGCGCGAGTGGGCTTGCTGGACGCGGACATATACGGCCCCAATATCCCGACTATGATGGGCGTGGAAGCCATGCCGCTGCAGAAGGGACCTAAATTGACCCCGGCGGAGAATTTTGGCGTCAAGGTCATGTCGATCGGCTTCCTGGTCAAACCGGGCCAGCCGCTGATCTGGCGCGGACCGATGCTGCATTCTGCCATTCGGCAATTTTTGAGCGACGTGGACTGGGGTGAACTGGATTACTTGATCATTGACTTGCCGCCAGGCACAGGTGATGCCCAGTTGAGCCTGGCGCAGTCACTCCCTTTAAGTGGCGGTGTGATTGTGACTTTGCCGCAGCAAGTGTCGCTGGATGATGCCAGCCGCGGGCTGTATATGTTCCGTGAGTTGAACGTGCCGATTCTGGGAGTTGTGGAGAATATGAGCTACCTTGAACTGCCCGATGGCACGCGCATGGACATCTTTGGACAGGGCGGCGGTGAGAAATTGGCTGAATCTGCCGGTGTGCCGTTCCTGGGCAGCGTTCCCATGGACCCTGCGGTGCGTATAGGCGGCGATCACGGCAGCCCGATTGTGCTGGCACAGCCTGATTCGGCGGCAGCTGCGGCTTTCACGGCTCTGGCCGAAGATTTGGCCGCACGCTTGAGCGTTGCGGCGCTGCAAAGCAATCAGCAGGGTTTTACGCTGAATGTGATAGGATAACCCATGGACAGTGAGAGTAAACCGCGATTGGTTGGTGTGCGGTTTTCGAAAGTTGGAAAGCTGTACCACTTTGATGTCAGTCGCCTGGCGGAAGTGAAAAAGGGCGATTGGGTGGTTGTGGAAACCGCGCGCGGATGGCAAATCGGCGAGGTGATCCTTTTTGTCGATCCACCTGAAAATGCACCTGAAGGCGGCTGGAAGCTGGTGGAACGGGTGGCCACGCCGCGCGATCTGGTGCAGCGCCAAAGCTGGCAAACGCGTGAACCGGATGTTGTTGCCGCAGCAAAAAAACGCGCCAGCGAGCTGCGACTGAACGGCGTTAAGATCGTTGCGGCGGAGTATTCCTTTGACGGAAACCGGCTGGGTATCATGTTCGGTACGGAAACCGAAGAGAAAGTGGACCTCAAATCCCTGCGCAGTGACATGCAGAAGATGTTTTCGCCGGCTCAGGTGGAGCTGCGCCAGATTGGGCCGCGCGACGTGGCCAAGATCTTTGGCGGAATGGGTGCATGTGGTATCGAGTGCCGCTGCTGCTCGCGCTTCTTAACCGAGTTCAGCTCGATTTCCATTCGCATGGCGAAAGAACAGGGCATTTCACTGACACCGACGGAGATCACCGGTATGTGCGGGCGCTTGCGCTGCTGCCTGATTTATGAATATGAATTGTACGTGGCGGCGCGCCAGAGCATGCCCAAGCGGAACAAGCGGGTGATTACCCCGCAGGGCGAGGGAAAAGTTGTGGACGTGTATCCGCTGCGGGAGATGATCGCCGTGGAAATCCCCTTGGTTGGCATACGCGAATTTCCCAAAGAGGATGTTCAGCCGGCCGATGAGTTGGAGAACCTGCAAAAGAAGGCCCAGGGGCCATGTGAAGATTGTGCCAAACCGAAAGGTGGAAAGTCTTCGTGACAGACGAACTTCCTGTGTGGAATGAGAGTAAGAAAATCCTGGTCATCCTGGCCCATCCGGATGACCCGGAATTTTTCTGTGGAGGAACGTTGACCCGATGGGCTCGTCAGGGTCATTCGATTTCCTATTTGTTGTTGACCCGCGGGGATAAAGGTTCAGGCGACCCGAACACCGACCCGGAAGAATTAGCCCGGCTGCGCGAGCGAGAACAAAATGCGGCTGCGGCGGTGATTGGAGCGAAACAGGTGTGCTTTCTCCACCACCCCGATGGCTTGCTGGTGCCAGACCTGGCCCTGCGTCGGGAGATTGTTCAAGAAATTCGGCGCATCAAGCCCGATATTTTGGTGACGTGCGACCCACAAAACATGTTCCCCGGCGACAGCCGGATCAATCACCCGGACCATCGCGCGGCAGGGCAGGCGGCCGTGGATGCGGCTTTTCCGGCCAGCGGTAACCCGATGTTTTACCCGGATATGATGGTGGAATGTGGTCTGGCTCCGCACTCGGTAGAGGAAGTCTGGTTGTCCTATACCAGCCGGCCCAATGTGGTGGTGGATGTGACCGATGTGTTTGACATCAAATTGCGCGCGCTGCATGAACACGCCAGCCAGATCGGTGACCCGCAGAAATTTGACGAGCGCATGCGCAGCCGCCGGACCGCTGAGAGCAGCGAAGAACATCCGCGGTATGAAGAGAAGCTGACTCGAATCGTGTTGAGGTAGACCTGATGAATATTGTGAAACAGGCCTGGGAATGGATGGATTACGCTCGCGCCCTGCGGCGTGATTTTCATATGTACCCTGAAATCGGATTTCAAGAGGTGCGTACGGCCGGAGTGATCGTTCAGGAATTGGCCTTGCTTGGGCTTGACGTTCACAGCGGGGTGGCGCAGACCGGCGTGGTGGCGATGATTGAAGGCGAGCATCCCGGTCCGGTGGTTCTGCTGCGATTTGACATGGATGCCCTGCCTGTCCAAGAGGAGACTGGGGCGGAGTACACCTCGCGTAACCCGGGCGTGATGCACGCCTGTGGGCACGACGGCCACATGGCCACTGGCCTGACGGTCGCGCGACTGCTGCACCAAAATCGAAACCGGATGCACGGAAGCGTCAAGCTTGTGTTTCAACCGGCGGAAGAAGGGCTGGGCGGCGCAGAGCGCATGATGGCCGAAGGTGTGCTGCTCGATCCCCGGCCGGTGCGAACGCTCGCCATGCACCTGTGGAACGGGCTGCCGGTGGGCACGTATGCCATTCACGCTGGTCCGTTGATGTCTGGCTCCGAAATCTTCACCATCCGCCTGGAAGGGCGCGGTGGACACGGTGCACAGCCGGATTTGACGATCGACCCGGTGGTTGCGGCTGCACAAATCGTCACCGCGCTGCAGACCGTGGTTTCGCGTAATGTGTCGGCGCTCGAGAGCGCTGTGATCAGCGTGACGGCGGTGCGGGCGGGCGAAGCCTTCAATGTCATTCCACAGACGGCCGAATTACGCGGAACGATTCGCTCCTTCCAGCCAGAAGTACGGGAAACCGTGTTGAAGCGCCTGGAGCAAATTGCACGCGGGATTGGCGAGGCGATGGGATGCAGTGTTGACCTGCGGGTGAAAGAAACCACCCCGCCTGTGATTAATGAGCCGGAAACAGCGGCCATCGTGGCCCAGACGGCGCGAGACCTTTTCCCAGGCGAGAGCATTGACGAACGGTTTTCACTGATGGTGTCCGAGGATATGGCATTCATGATGCAGGATGTGCCGGGTTGTTATTTCCTGGTTGGATCGGCGAATAAGGATGCGGGTCTGAATTTTGGGCACCATCATCCGCGATTTGATTTTGACGAACAGGTTCTGCCGCGGGCGGCGGCGTTGATGGCGGAGGCGGCTTTGCGGTTGTTGGACGGCGCGCGGAATTGAGCCCGATTCTTTCGATCGATCAGATCCGGGAAATCAGCCGACCGCCGGTGCGCATCGTCAGTCTGGTGCCTTCGTCCACCGAGAGCGTGTGCGATTTGGGTTTTGGCGATCGGCTGGTGGGCATTACCGATTTCTGCATTCACCCGGCTGGAAAATTAAAAGGCATTACGCGAGTTGGTGGCCCGAAGTCGCCTGCGATTGAGAAAATCGCCGCGCTGAAACCGGATTTAATTCTCGCGAATCGAGAGGAAAACGAGCGCGCGAGCATCGAAACGTTGGCGGCGCTTGGATGGACAGTGTGGGTCAGCTTTCCACGAACCGTGCGAGAATCCATTGAAGATTTGGTCGCGCTGGCAGGGCTGGTCCGCAGTGATCCGGCGATGAGGCAAGTGCGGCTTTTGGAAAATGCGGTGGAACTGACCGAATTCGCGCTGCTTGAGACACGGCCTTGGCGGTATTTCTGCCCCATATGGGAGCAGGACGGGCCGGAAGGGGCGTGGTGGATGACGTTCAATCAGCAGACCTACAGCGCCGATTTGCTGCGGTTGTTGGGGGGTGAGAATGTGTTTTCGCGGCGCGAACGGCGTTACCCATTGGAGGCTGATTTAGGAATTCACTTGCCAGAGCCCGCCGGTGAGCGAGACACCCGTTATCCGCGCGTGCGGCGTGAGGACGTGCTGGTGCAGTCGCCGGATGTGATCCTGCTGCCGTCGGAGCCTTTTGAGTATGGGACCAAAGATATTCCACGTATCGCCACCCTGTTTGAGGGGCGAAACCTTGCGAATGTGGTCTGCGTTGACGGCACGCTGCTCACCTGGTGCGGCACTCGCCTTGGGAAAGCACTGGCGGAATTGCCGGGCGTTTTGGAAATAAACTGATCAATCCCAATTAATCATCAGATTAAATTAAGACTTTCAGGCCGATTCGATGTGATTAACGGCCGTATTGACACGAATATGGGCGGGTGCTATACTCTATTAGTCATAATAATCCGATTAATCATTTGGATGATGAAGGTGTGACGCTCATGTTGAAAGACCCCGCATCGCCGCAAAATTATTCCGAGTTGATCAAATATCTGGTTCGCACCGGCAACAATGACTGCGAGCGTATCCCTCCGCTGGCCGATTTGAGCCGCGAGTTGGGCGTCAGTGTGGCCAGTTTGCGTGAGCAGCTTGAAGTGGCGCGGGCATTGGGTTTTGTGGAGGTGCGGCCGAAGACCGGCATTCGCCGGCTGCCGTACACATTCCGTCCGGCTGTGGAATACAGCCTGGGGTATGTCGTTTCCACGGTACCGGATTCTTTTGACGCATTTTCTGACCTTCGGAACCACCTCGAGCAGTCCTACTGGTATAAAGCCGTGGCCTTGTTGACGCCCACGGACCATGAACAATTGCGCCAGTTGATCATTACAGCCCGCGAAAAGCTGCACGGCACACCGGTGCAGATTCCCCACGAAGAGCATCGCGAATTGCATTTGTTGATTTACCGCCGCCTCAACAATCCGTTCCTGAACGGTTTGCTGGAGGCGTATTGGGATATGTATGAAGTTGTGGGATTGAACGTCTATGCAGATCTGAATTATTTGGAACGAGTCTGGCAGTACCACCAGCGCATGGTGGAAGGGATTTGCAGCGGGAATTTTTCCGCGGGATATCAGGCGATGATGGAGCATATGGACCTGATTTTCCAGCGGTCGAGAGTTGCATTGAACCAGAAGTTTGAGTGAACCCATCGCTTTGCACACAAAATTCTTGAGGAGTGACCATGTCACAGAGTCGGACTGCACAAGCGCCTGAAACAGAAGCCACCCGGATCGTCAATGACTTTTGCATTACGTTTAGCACGATCAACGGATCGGGCAGCGCTACGGCCAACAACACCATCCTGCGTGCGCTGTTCAAAATGGGCGTGCCCGTGGCAGGCAAGAACATTTTCCCCTCCAATATTCAGGGGCTGCCCACCTGGTACACCATCCGGCTGAGCAAGGATGGCTATCTGGCCCGCGTGGAAAAAGACGATATTGTTGTGGCGATGAATCCGGTGACGATTTCGAAGGAGCTGGAATACATCAGCCCGAACGGCGTATTGTTTTATGCCGACGACATCACCCTGCCGGTGATGCGTGAGGACATTGTGGTTTACCCGATGCCGGTGAAGAAACTGGTGAAGGATGCCGAAGTGCCCAACAATCTGCGCAATTACGTGGCCAACATGGTGTATGTGGGCGTGGTGGCTCAGATGCTGGGGATTGACCTGGATGATATTTTCAAAGCTTTGGATTTCCAGTTCAAAGGAAAATCCAAGGCGGTGAATTCCAACTTCGCCACAATCAAGGCGGCAGCGGATTGGGCGGCTGCCAACCTGGAAAAGAAAGATCGATTCGTTGTTGAGCGCATGAACGGCACGGATGGCTACATCATGACCGACGGCAATGCCGCCGCGGCCCTCGGCGCGATTTTTGGCGGTCTGCAATTTGCCGCCTGGTACCCGATTACGCCCGCATCGAGCCTGGCGGAATCGCTGAATGAATATTTCCCGCAGTTCCGGCTCGATCCGGAAACGGGCAAAGAAACCTACGCCGTTGTTCAATCGGAAGATGAGCTGGCCGCGATTGGCATGACGATTGGCGCCGGGTGGGCTGGCTTGCGCTCGATGACCTCGACCTCGGGGCCGGGTTTGAGCCTGATGTCGGAATACCTGGGGTTGGCTTATTATACGGAAGTGCCGATCGTGGTGTGGGATGTTCAGCGCGTTGGGCCGAGCACCGGCTTGCCCACTCGCACCGCGCAAGGCGATGTAACCCAGGCGGCGTTCATCAGCCACGGCGACAAGCAATATGTGCTGCTATTCCCGGGCTCGGTGGATGAGTGCTTCGAATTCGGGTGGAAGGCGCTGGATATTGCCGAGCAGCTGCAGACACCGGTGATTGTGCTGAGCGACCTGGACCTGGGCATGAATCAATGGATGGCGAAGAAATTCACCTATCCTGAGACCCCCATTCAGCGAGGAAAAATCCTGTGGGAGCAAGATCTGGATGCGCTGCTGGAAAAGACAAAGGGGCAGTGGGGCCGCTATTTGGATATCGATGGGGACGGCGTACCATACCGCACAGTGCTGGGAAACCGCCATCCGCGCAGTGCGTACTTCACGCGTGGCACGGGGCATGATGAATACGGGCGCTACAGCGAGGAGCCGGATGTTTGGGAGCGCGTGATGGAGCGCCTGACGGTGAAATTTGAAACCGCGAAACGGTTTGTTCCCAAACCGGTGGAAGACCGAATGAACGGGGCGAAGATCGGGATCATCACGGCGGGGTCGACCGACGGCGCCTGCCTGGAAGCCCGACACCAGTTGGAAGCGATGGGCATTCCCACCGATTACCTGCGCATTCGCGCCACACCGTTCACGGATGAAGTCAAAGCGTTCATTGAGAAACACGAGAACAATTACATCGTTGAACTGAATCGCGATGGACAGTTGCGCCAGTTGCTGACGATCGAATATCCGGAATTGGCGAATACCCTGCGGAAGCTGGCCAAGCTCGACGGTCTGCCGGCAACCGCACGCTGGATCAAAGAAGAAATCCTTGCCCGGGAGGAAAAATAACCATGAGTGAACAAGAAGTCTCCACGGCAAAACAACCTGTGAATCTGGCGGGCTTGACTCGCGCAGATTATCGCGGCGCACCCAGCACGCTGTGCCAGGGCTGCGGTCATAACTCGATCGCCAGCCAGATTGTGGCAGCCTGTTATGAACTGAACATTGTCCCGGAGGATGTGGCCAAGTTTAGCGGCATTGGTTGCTCGAGCAAGAGCCCGACCTACTTCCTGAACCGTTCGTTTGGTTTCAACGGCCTGCATGGCCGCATGCCTTCCGTAGCGCTGGGCGCGCTGTTTGCCGATACATCGGTGCGCGGGATCGGCGTAAGTGGCGACGGTGACACGGCGAGCATTGGCCTGGGTCAATTCAAACACCTGGTGCGCCGCAACCTGCCGATGACTTACATTGTCGAAAACAACGGTGTGTATGGTCTGACCAAAGGGCAGTTTGCCCCGACGGCCGAAAAAGGCCTGGAATTAAAACGCCAGGGAAAGAACCCCTACCTGCCGGTTGATATCTGTATGGAAGCGTTGGTGGCCAACGCCACCTTTGTGGCGCGCTCATTTGCAGGCGACCCGAAGCAGGTCAAGGAGCTGCTTAAAGCGGCCATGTGCCATGAAGGCATTGCCGTGCTGGACATCATCAGCCCGTGCGTGACATTCCACAATCAGGATAATTCGCTGCACTCCTATACCTGGGGCAAAGAGCACGAGACTCCGCTGCATGAGGTTTCGTATGTTCCGCCGCGCGAAGAGATCTTAATCGAGGATTTTGAGGAAGGCACTGTGCGCGAGGTGGAGTTGCACGACGGCTCTATGATTGTGCTGAAGAAACTGGACAAGGATTACGATCCGACCAACCGCAATCAGGCGGTCTCGATTCTGGAAGAGGCTCAGTCCAACAACGAATTGATCACGGGTTTGATCTACGTCGATACGCGTTATCCGAACATGTTCGATCTGTACAACCTGCAGGAACAGGCGCTCAACCGAACACCGAGTGATAAGCTGCGCCCGCCGCGCGAGGCGCTGGACCGCCTGAACGAGATGATGCTGTAGAAAGCGACTGCCCGGGATAACCCCGGGCAGTTCTTTTCATTTTTGCGAGGGATGAACGCCGATATCGACCGGTCGTTGAGGATCGCGGATCCATTCGCTCCACGAGCCGGCGTAGAGCTTAGAGCCAAGCAATCCGGCAATTTCCATGGCGAGCAGATTGTGGACCGACGTCACTCCGGAGCCGCAGTAATGGATGACATGATCCGGCGGGGTATCGCCGATGGATTTGCGGTACGCTTCGCGCAGTTCGTCTGGGCTGCGGTACTGTTCGTCTGGCGTCAAGTTCAGCGAGTAAGGATGGCTGAACGCGCCAGGGATGTGTCCGGCGACCGGATCGATCGGTTCAACTTCACCGCGATACCGCTCGGCTGCGCGGGCGTCCAGAACGCGCCAGGCAGGATTGGAATAGACTTGAAGCAATTGTTCGGTGGTGACGAATGCGCTCAAGTCGAATGCGCCCTCCACATCGCCGGGCGGATTGGATTCAATACCGCTGGCGACGGGCATCTCCTGGGCAAGCCAATGGTTGAAATCACCCATCATGAGGGCTACAGCGGAGTGGCCGATCAGGCGGAGCATCCACCAGGCGCGCACCGCCATGCCGCCGTTGGAGCAATCGTATACGACCACCTGGCTGGCGCGGTTGACGCCCAAGCGTCGCAGGGTGCTGATCCAGGTTTTCTCGTCGGGCAGGGGATGGCGTCCGTTGCGGGCTGTGCGCGGTCCCGAGAGGTCGTTATCCATATGGGCAAACACAGCACCGGGAATGTGCACTTCCTGATAATCGCCAAAGCCCCAATCCGGGCGGGCAAGCTCATGACGCGCATCGATAATGACCCAATTGGGGTCGTAGAGATGCGGAAGCACTTCGGAGGGGGGGATGATCGTTGTGTACATGGGATTACTCCACCGAGTTGTCAATGTGTTGACCCACCGTGTGGAGCAACGCAAAATTGGGCGTGTGAATGCGTCCCACCGGGTAACCGGTGATGACCACCACCTGCTGACCGGGTTCCAGTTCAGTTTCAGCCAGCATGGCGTGGTCGACGTGGGTGAGCATGGTTTCCACGGTGGATGCGTAAGGCACGAAAACCGGCACCACGCCCCAATACAGACCCAGGCGACGGAAAGCGTCCACTTCGGGCGTGAAGGAGAAAATGGGAACGCGCGGGCGGGCTTTGGACATGAGCAAAGCCGTCCGCCCGGTCTGTGTGAATACGGCGATGGCCGTCACGTTGCGATCATGCGCCAATTCGCGCGCGGCGCGGGTGATGGAGACAGCGTCGTCGTGCGGTACGCCTTCCGGGAAGAGGCTGCCATGACCCCATTTCTCGGAATTTTCTTCGGCTTGCCGCACAATGCTGTCCATCATGGCGACGCTTTCGACCGGGTAATGACCGCTGGCCGTTTCGCCGGAGAGCATCACGGCATCGGTGCCGTCAAAGACGGCATTGGCCACATCGGACGCTTCGGCGCGGGTGGGGCGTGGGTTGTGGATCATCGATTCGAGCATTTGCGTGGCAGTGATGACAAGGCGCGCGTGGCGATTGGCCTGTTGAATGATCTCTTTTTGCACAATAGGCACTTCGGAGGCCGAGGTCTCGACCGCCAAATCACCGCGGGCAACCATCACACCGTCGGCGGCATGCAGGATTTCGTGCAGGTTTTCGATGGCTTCCGGGCGTTCCAGTTTGGCGATAATGGGGGTATCGGCTCGTTCCGGGCAAAGCTCGCATATGGCGTGGCGAACCAGTTCGACATCGTGCGCGCTACGCACAAACGAAATGGCCACCACATCTACTTTCTGTTCCAGGCCAAACGCCAGATCTTCGCGGTCTTTGTCGGTGAAACCGGGAAACAGCAAGTTGGCTCCGGGGAGATTGACACCTTTATGGGATTTTAATACGCCTGCCAGCACCACACGCGCGACAACACTTTCGTCTTTGGTGGATGTCACTTCCAATTCCAATTGGCCGTCGTCGAGCAAAATGCGGTTGCCGGGTTTAACACTGCCGGCCAACTCAGGCACGTCGAGTGGAATCAGAGTGGGAGGATTGTCGCGGTGCAGGATTGTGGCGGCTGATTCCACCGTGGCCAGAACCACCTGTTGCCCGGGGGTCAGTTCCAGACCTTCGGGAGGGAGATCGCCAACGCGCATTTTCGGCCCCTGCAAATCCTGCAGAATGGTAATGGGCTTTTTCATCTCTTCAGAAATGGCGCGGATGCGTTGAATACGAATGGCATGATCTGCCTGGGTGCCATGCGAGAAGTTCAGGCGGGCAACATCCATGCCTGCTGCGACAAGTTTTCGTAACGTGTCAACATCCTGGCTGCTGGGGCCAATTGTGGCAACGATTTTCGCTTTTCGATTCATGGGGAACACTCCGTGAATACTGGGTACTCCTATTATTCTTCAGAAAAGGGTTCTTGTAAAGAGAACGGCCGGACAAACCGGCCGTTTCGTAGTGCTAAGTATGCCTTGTTCTCCTAGAGGTAATTCAGTTCTTTGGCTCGGACCGTCAGTTCGTCGCGGAACTGCGGGTGCGCGATGGAAATGAGCGCCTGGGTGCGCTGCCGGATGGTTTTGCCGTACAGATCGACCATGCCGAATTCGGTGGCAATAAAATGCACGTGATTGCGTGTAGTTACAACACCGGCGCCAGATTTGAGCGCCGGCACGATGCGGCTTAACACAGTGCCGTCGCGCAGGGTGGTTGTGCTGGGCATGGCGATGATGGGCAGGCCGCCGTTTGACATGGAGGCGCCGTAAATGAAATCCATCTGACCGCCGACCCCAGAATAGAACCTGGGGCCAATGGAATCGGCGCAGACCTGACCGGTAAAATCCACCTCGAGAGCAGAATTGATGGCGACCATTCGGTCGTTGCGGGCGATGTTGAAGGGGTTGTTGACATACTCGGTGCGCTGCAATTCCACCATCGGATTGTTGTCCACCCATTTGTACAGTTTATGGGTGCCGATGAGAAAACCGGCGGTAATTTTGCCGGGGTGCAGGGTTTTGCGTGCGCCGGTAACGACACCGGATTCAACCAGCTCAATAACACCGTCGGAGAAAAGCTCGGAATGAACACCCAGATCCTTTTTGGTCTTCAGGAATTTGAGGACTGCGTTTGGAATGCCACCAATGCCCAGTTGCATGGTGGCGCCGTCTGGAATTCGCTCCGCGATGTGGTAGGCGATTTTTTCGACAACGGTGCTGTCTTCGTTTTCCCAGGAGAGTTGTGAAAGCGGGTAATCCACAGGCACGATGTAATCCAGCTCGCTGATGTGCACCAGTGTGTCGCCCAGCGTACGGGGCATTTGTTGGTTGATTTCAGCTATTCGGATGGTGGCCGCCTCTGCCGCTGTGCGCGTCAGGCCGGATTCCACGCCGTAGGAACAGAAGCCGTTTTCATCCGGCGGGGAAAGGTGTACGAATGCGGCGTCCAGCGGCAGGATCTTGCGTTTGAAGAGCAAGGGCAGTTCCGAAAGTAACACCGGCGTGAAGTCGGCGCGACCTTCATGAATGGCTTTGCGTACGTTGGTGCTGATGAACAGCGAGTTAACCCGTAAATGGCCTTCCATTTCCGGGGCGACATATTCCGACCCGGCCACCGTAAGGGCCTGGCAAATTTCGACGTCGCTGAGTTGGGGGGCGCGGCGGACCAACGCCTGAAGCAACTGGTGTGGGACGGAACAATTCCCGGTGAGAAAGATACGGTGCCCTGATTTCACCGCTTCAACGGCTTCATCTGCGCTGACGATTTTGGATTGGTAGAGCTGCTTCCAGTCCATATTCCTCTCCCTGCAAACGTAGGTGAAAAAGAAACGAGAGGGAAGGCGGCCGTATGGTTGGTTTCCTTCCCTCTCGCCCGATGTTTCCGGGTTAGTCCATCATCAGAACTTTTGTGATGCGTTCCATGGCCCAGTCGATGGTCTCGCGATCGATGATCAACGGCGGGGCAAAGCGAATGACGTTATCGTGCGTTTCCTTGGCGAGGATGCCTTCTTTCATCAACGCTTCGCAGAAGCGGCGCGCGCCACCGGCTTCGGGTTTGAGCTCAACGCCGATCAGCAGACCTTTGCCGCGAACTTCCTTGATGTGGTTGCTCTCGATGCGGCGCAAGCGACCCATAAAGTAGTCACCCATATCCGCGGCGCGATCGGCCAATTTTTCATCGCGAATGACGCCGATGGAAGCACGACCAATCGCCGCCGCCATGGGGCTGCCGCCGAAGGTCGAACCGTGCTCGCCGGCTTTGAAGAGACCGAGTAGAGCTTTGTCCGCGACCACAGCCGAGACGGGGTAGAAACCACCCGAGAGAGCCTTGCCGATGGTGATCATGTCGGGGCGGACATCTTCGTGTTGGCTGGCAAACAGTTTGCCAGTGCGGCCGAGGCCGGTTTGGATTTCGTCGGCGATGAAGAGCACATTGTGCTTCTTACAGATTTCGGCCACTTTGCGCAGGTAACCGGCCGGGGGGATGATCACGCCGGCTTCGCCCTGAATCGGTTCAATCATGACCGCCGCAGTGTTGGGCGTGATGGCTTTTTCGATCGCTTCGGCATCTCCGTAGGGGACTTCGATGAAGCCGGGCGTGAAGGGGCCGAAATCTTCCTTATACAGTTTTTCGGAAGAATAGGACACGATCGAAACGGTGCGGCCGTGGAAATTGCCGTGCGCGGTGATGATCTCCGCCTGATAGCGCGGCACACCCTTGACGCGGTACGCCCATTTGCGGGCCAGTTTCATGGCGGTTTCCACGGCTTCAGCGCCGCTATTCATCGGCAGCGACATCTCATATCCGGTCAGCTCGGAGAGTTCCTTGTAGAACAGGGGCAATTGCTCATTGCGGAACGCGCGCGAGGTGAGCGTGACCTTGCGAGCCTGATCAATCATGGCGTCCAGGATGCGGGGATGGACGTGGCCCTGATTCAGCGCAGAATACGCGGACAGGCAGTCGAGATAGCGATTGCCATCGACATCCTCCACCCAGCAACCTTCGCCCTTGGCAACGACGACATCCAGGGGATGATAATTGTGAGCGCCGTACTGTTCTTCAATTTCAATATATTCACGCGTATTCATGGATTAGGCTCCTAAAAGTTTGACCAAAACGGCTTTTTGCGCGTGCAAGCGATTGTGGGCCTGCGGGAAGATGACCGAATGCGGGCCATCCGCCACTTCGTCGGTAAGTTCCTGTCCGCGATGAGCAGGCAGGCAATGCATGACAATGACGTCTTTATTGGCTTCGGATACCAGTTTGGCGTTGACCTGGAATGGCGAGAAAATGGCTTCGCGCGTTTTGGCTTCGGCTTCCTGCCCCATGCTGGTCCAGGTATCGGTGTAGATCACATCGGCGCCCTTGACGGCCTCATGAGGATCGCGCAGGAACTGGAATTTCGAGCCGGTCTTTTCGGCAAGTTTATCCGCGATGGCGATAGCTTTGGGGTCCATGTCATAACCCGCCGGGCTGGCCAGGGTGAAATTGGCGCCCAGCAACGCGCTGATGTGAATGAGAGAAACGGCCACATTGTTTCCGTCGCCGATGAAGGAAACATTCAGACCGTGCATCGATCCGAATTTTTCGATGATGGTCAGAGCATCTGCCATGGCCTGGCAGGGGTGGTTGTAATCGCTGAGGCCATTGATCACGGGGATGCTGGACCATTTGGCCAGATCGAGAATGTGCTGGTGGGAAAACACGCGCGCCATGATGCCGTCGACATAACCGGAGAGAACGCGGGCCACATCGGCGATGGATTCACGCTGACCCAGGCCAATCTCGGCAGGCGAGATGTAAAGCGCATCGCCGCCCAGGTGCCGCATGCCCATTTCAAAGCTGATGCGGGTGCGAAGGCTGGGTTTCTGGAAAATGAGCCCCAGTACCTTTCCCTGCAGGATGGGCTTGTTTCCGCCTGCCTGGCGTTCTTTTTTCAGGGCGATCGCCAGATCCAGCATTTCCTTGATTTCGGAGGTTGAGTAATCGGATACTGCGAGAAAGTCCTGTTTCATGAGCAATCCTTGTTGAGAAAGAGTAGTCTGACACCAAACAGAAGTATAACATAACGGAATCTTAAAGGAATGGCCTTTTGAACGGTCTTTCCAGAGGAATGTCACCTTAAAACGGATCGCCGGCTGTCAAACTGCCGGCGAGTCACGATGCAACCGTCCAATTACTTGATCAGATTGGTTTTCTCCCGGGCAGCTTTTTTTAGTGCGTCGTTAACCATGAAATCCATTGCCGGATAAACGAGGGATCCCAGGATGTTACTCAAGGCAAAAAACAGTTTCCCGTCGCTTCCCGGGGTGATGATATAGCGTCCCACGGCAGCTTTTTTAAGCATTTCTGTAGCGACCTGATCCGCCGATAAATGCTTGGCGGTTCCAGCCAGGATGCGGGTGACGGTGGGTTTGAATTGGGATTCGTAGGCCAATTGCGGGGTCTCCGTATCCGGAGGGAACACGACAGACACCTGGATACCACGCGGTTTCAATTCAGCGCGGATGACGTCTGAAAATCCACGCACGGCAAATTTACTGGCGCCGTAGGCCGCGTAACCATAGGTTCCGAGAAAGCCGGCGATG
>DAOUGY010000146.1:0-4340 GCA_034428975.1 Anaerolineaceae bacterium
GCCAGTTGATTCAAACCGCCGATGTGCTGCAGGAGCGCGGCGGCGAAGGCGAAGTGATGCGCGAGGTGGGCGTGCCCGAATTTGTCGCCCGCCGGCTGATCAACCAGGCGCGGCGCTACTCGCTGCCGCGGCTGGAGGCAATCTACCGCCGCCTGGGCGAAATGGACGACGAAGCCAAGTCTGGCGGCATGCCGTTGGGGGCTGCGCTGGACACGTTTATTGTCGAACTGACGCAAAAATAACCATGTTACTGGCGGGCGAGAACGCCCGGGTTCCCAATCCGCGTTGAGAACACCGGGGAGCAATTGCGGGTTAAAAGGTCCAAACTTCGCAGAAAAGGCATCATGGCATGGATCAGACACTGTTGGTGGAACAAAAATATCTCGAAAAAACCGGACTGATGATTCTCATCGCCGTGCTCAACATGGTGGCGCCGCTGTCCACCGACATGTACATGCCATCCTTCCCCGCCATGACGGAGTACTTCCACACCAGCGCCGCCACGCTCAACCTCACCCTGGTGGGATTTTTCCTGTTCTTCGCCGTCGGCATGCTTATTTTTGGCCCGCTCAGCGACAAGTACGGCCGCAAGCCGGTGCTGATCGCCGGGCTGAGCATCTACATGGCTTTCAGCGCGCTGTGCGCCGTCTCCACCAGTGTGGAACAGTTGATCGCTTTCCGCGTGGTGCAGGCATTGGGCGCCGGCTGCATGGTGTCCGTCTCCACCGCGCTGATCAAAGACTGCTTCCCCGGAAAAATCCGGGATTCCATTCTGGCCACGGTGCAATCCATGACCGTGCTCGGTCCCATGCTGGCGCCCATCGCCGGCGGGTTCATCGCGCAGTACGCCACCTGGCGCACGAGTTTCTGGGCGCTGAGCGGCATCGGCCTGCTGTGCCTGATCGCCGCGTGCTTTTTGCAGGAAGCCCTGCCCCCGCAGGGGCGCTACCGCGGCAAATCGTTCAGCAGCCTGGGGCGGTTATTGGTCATCACCAAAGACCGGGCCTTCAGTTGCTTTTTGCTCATCACCTCCCTGACCTCGGTCGCCTTCATGGCCTACATTGCCGTCAGTTCGTACATCTACATTAACTTCTTCCACCTGTCCGAAACCGCCTACAGCCTGCATTTCGCGGTCAATTCGGCTGTACTGGCCATTGGCCCGATGGCCTACATCTTTATCAGCGGGCGCGCCGCGCCGCACAAGGTCATTGCCGCCTGTCTGATCGTTTCGCTGCTCAGCGGCGCAGCCGTGCTGGCGCTGGGCAGCCTGTCTCCGTTGGCCTTTCTACTGGCCTTCATGCCCTTCACCTTCATCAACAGCCTGATCCGACCCATCTCCACCAGCATCCTGCTCGACCAGCAGGACACCGACATTGGCTCGGCCTCGTCGTTGATCAACTTCGGGCGCACCGTGCTGGGATCGCTGGGTATGCTGCTGGGCGCGCTGCCGTGGGGCAACTTCATCACCGGCGTGGGCGCGCTAGCCCTGCTCAGCTCGTTGCTGGCGTTGATCGGATGGGCCGTTTTTCAGCGCTCGGGCCTGAAGCTGAAAGCAATGGCGGGTTGACGGATAAGAGGGTTCACCACCGGGACACAGGGGGCATTAAGAAGAGGCACCGATTGTTCTTCCGCCATCCAGGGAATTCGCGCTGACCTGTGGCTACTCCCTCCTCGCCGGTCACCTATCATATTTCTTAATTCCGCATGGCCCAAATCTTGCTATGATGAAGAGGAAGCGCTCATCCCTCGAGCGTAACTTATTGTCCCCCAATCCGGTATATCGTCCATCTTTCCCCGCCGGATTCCACACAGGTGATGCATGAAACGAATCAAACCGCTGCTTGCGCTGCTGCTGCTGGCCGCGCTGCTGCTGCAAAGCACGCCCGCGGCGCAAGCCGCCCACCCCGCCCAGGATCCACCCCCACCGCCCGAAGAAGACGTCCCCGAAACACCCTCTACTGGCGACATTCTGCTGCAATCGGTGCGCCAGGCCATGCAGGAACGCTCCGGCGAAGTGATGGCCTTTGCGCTGGATGCCGTGGTCGTCGATCACATCAATTTTTCCGAGGACGGGCAGACCGCGCTGGTCTGGCTGGCCTTCACTGACCCGCAGACCGGCGAGATCATCGCCACCGAGCCGGGCCTGGCCATTGCCCGGCTGAACGGCGCGGACTGGCGCATCCACCTGCAGACGGACGCCGATTGGGCCGCCACCCTGGATGCCGTACCGCTCAGTCTGCTGGACAACCAGGAGCGGTTGCAGTTCGACCCGCGCCAGCGCGCCGAAGCCACTGCATCCACGGTCTATACCGGTTATTACCTGCCGTGGGCCAAAGGCCTGAGCAAGCGCCTGTCGGGGAGCATTGATCATTTTTTGGGTTACAAATCCTGCTCCGAAGAATCCTGCCGTTACGCCTATGACTTTGCCGACGGCACCATGTTCCCCATGGTGGCGTCCAAAGGCGGCACGGTTTTCCTGGCAAAGTGGAACTGCGCCAACGGCGATGAGGAATGCTCCAACTACATCGTCATCAAAGACACCACCACCAGCCCCACCACCTACCAGCTCTACCTGCACCTGGCCAACAACTCCATCCCCTCGCACCTGCGCACCATCGGCGCGCCAGTGCGGCGCGGTGAATTCATCGGCAACGCCGACGACACCGGTTGGAGCACCGGGCATCACCTGCACTTCCACGTGCACACCAATCCCTATTCCTACTGGGGCAACTCGGTGGACATCGTCTTTGCCGATGTGACCGTCAACGGTGGGCGCCCGCGCACCTGTTCCGAAGTGGCCGCGCATCCCGAATATGGCACGCAGTGCATGCCCAACGACCTGTACACCTCGGGCAACACGCTGGACGACACCCCACCGAAGGGCGGCCTGCTCGACCTGCCGCGCGCGCGCACCAGCTCCGACACAGGTATTTTCACCGTTTCGGGCTGGGGGTCGGATAACGTGCTGTTGAGCAAAATGCAGGTGATTGCCACCAACAACGGCGTGTGGAAACCGGTGGGCGCGCCGCAAACCAGCAGCCCCTTCACCACGGAAGTCAATGTCTGCCAGGCGGGCATCGGCAACGGCCCGCTGGCCCTCTCACTGGACGTGGTCGACTGGCTCGGTCAGCATTTTCTCGATCTGGACAACCCGCGCCACGTCATCAACAATGCCAACTGCGCCCCGCCCATCGCGGCCCAGTGCATTCCCGAAGCCAGCCAGGCCGCCATTTTTTCAGACCCCTTCTACCAGGGCGATTGCCGACTGTTGAGCGTGGGCGACCATGCCACCATGCCGATCGGCGCCAACAATGTTGAATCGATCCTGCTGGGCAGCGGCGTACGCGCCCTACTCTATGATGACGACAACTTCCAGGGCCGCCGCCAGACGCTGCACGTCTCGGACCCCAACATCAACGATAACCCCATGCGCGGCGGGATCAACTCGATGCGCGTGCAGCCCATCACCACCGTGCCGGTCGGCTTTGCCCTGAACTGGCCGGGGCAGGCCATTTCCACCGATACCAACGTGCCCAACCCCAATCCGACCAGCCGCGATACGGTTGTGTTGAGCTGGGGCATGGCCAATTACGGGCAGGACTTCCGCGCCGAACTGACCGGCCCCAACGCCTTCAGCGCTGTGCGTGATTGGAGCAGCGAGCCGTTCTGGTCGGTGGGCACGCTGGCCCCCGGCGAATACACCTGGACGGTCACCGCGCGCAACAACGCCGGGCAGACGGTTAAGAGCCTGAAATTCACCGTCGATGACCTGCCCCTGCCCGAATCCGCGGCGCGGAGCGTGCCCTACAGCGAGGATTTTGAAGCCGGCGACGGCGGCTGGACCGCCAGTGGATTGTGGCGCTGGGGCGTGCACACGCGCGGCACCACGACCGTCAACGCCTGGGTCTTCAACCGCGCCGACACACAGCGCTATGAAGATGCCGCCCTGCGCGCCGGCGACCTGACCTCGCCGCCCATGCTTATCCCGCCGGAAGGCGCGGCGCTGCGCTTCCGCTATTACTCGTCCACCGAAGGCACACGCACGCCGTTTGACCAGCGCCGAGTGCAGATTTCGGTGGACGGCGGCGCGTTTAGCGACCTGTGGCAGGCCTCCGGCGACCGCAATGCCGCCTGGTTGGACAGCCCGGCAATTGATCTGGGCGCTTATGCCGGGCACAGCGTGCGCCTGCGTTTCCACTTTAACACGCTGGACGGGTATTACAACACCTTTTCCGGCTGGCTGATCGACTCGGTCCACGTGGAGGCGGTGAGCGCTCCGGAGTGCAGTGAAGCCGTGCCGGACGACAGCCCGGCCTCGGCCACACCGCTGGCCTTTGCCA
>DAOUGY010000147.1:0-2309 GCA_034428975.1 Anaerolineaceae bacterium
ATGCCCGCCTGGCTGGATAAACTCACCGGAAAGACGCCAAACAGCGCCAATCAGGCCAAGGATCGCCTGAAGCTGGTGCTGATCAACGACCGCACGGATCTCTCGCCAACCGCGCTGGAAGAGATGAAAAATGGGATTCTGGAAGTGATCTCGCGGCATATCGACATTGATCCGGCCAGCGTGCGCATCCAAATGACGCAGGATGGCCGGGAGCAGCGCCTGGTGGCGGATATTCCCATTCGGCCGAATCGCAGGCGCAGGTAGGTTTTCCATGTTTCGAAAAGAAGTCTGGCGGCATTTTGATTTCTGGCTGCTGGGCATCGTTCTTCTCTTGTGCTTGTTTGGGATCGCCATGATCCGTTCGGCCATTGCCGGCAATGCCGAGCTGGCTGGTTTGGATCGCACCCAGACAATTTATGTGGGGGTTTCATTTGCGATCATCTTGATCGTCGCGTCGATTGACTACCGCACATGGAAGTCGCTGTCCAAATTGATGTACGGCATCATCATTCTGATGCTGGTGGGCATTAATCTGATAGGTGAAGCGGCGTTTGGTTCGACGCGTTGGTTTCAGGTCGGCATCATCAACATCCAACCGTCCGAGCTGGCCAAAATCGTGGTGATCATCGTACTGGCCGATTACTTTTCGCGCTCGGTGCATGAGCCGCGTGATTTTCGCTGGATCATCAAGAGCTTTGGCATCATGGCGGGCATTGTGGTGTGGATTTTGCTGCAGCCCAACTTGAGCACATCGATTGTGGTGATCGTGATCTGGTTTGCACTGTTGTGGATTAGCGGACTGCCGACGAAGTACATCATCATATTTGGGGTAGTGGCCGTTCTCGGATTGGCGTTGTTCGTTGGGCTGGTCATCAGCGGGGTGAAGATCCCGTTTATTGAACAGTATCAGGTGGATCGCGTGATGAACTTCCTGTTCCCCGATCCCAACGCGCGGCACGGTGACAATTACAATGTCGAACAGGCACTGATCACGATTGGGTCCGGCGGCTGGTTTGGCATGGGATACGGGCACGGCACCCAGGTTCAACTGCGATTCCTAAAGGTGCGCCACACAGATTTCATCTTTTCCGCCATGGCCGAGGAGTTTGGCTTCGTCGGCACGGTATTGATCATTCTGCTGGAAGTGTTGGTGATGTTGCGCACGATTCGAATTGCGCGCCAGGCTCCGGATATGTTCGGTTCGTTGATTGCCTATGGATTTTCGGCCTTGTTTATTTTTCAAACCGCGGTTAATATTGGGGTCAATCTTAAAATCATCCCGGTAACCGGCCTGACTTTGCCATTCATCAGTTATGGCGGCAGCTCACTGTTGTCGCTTGCGCTGGGCATTGGGTTGGTGGAAAGCGTCGCCGCTCGACGGGAACCGGAAACCTAAATCTTGGAGGACGTATGAGCAACCCTGTCAAACCCGCCCGTGTACGGTTTGCACCGTCACCGACGGGGCATCTGCATCTGGGCGGCGCACGCACCGCACTGTATGATTATTTGCTTGCCCGCCAGACCGGCGGGCAGTTTGTCTTGCGCATTGAGGATACCGACCGCAAGCGCTTTGTTGAGGGCGCGGAAGAAGAGTTGATGGCGGGGCTGCGCTGGCTGGGTATTGAATGGGACGAAGGCGCCGACCTGGGCGGCCCGTATGGCCCGTACCGCCAGTCGGAACGTAAAGAGGTGTATCAGAAGGTTGCTCGACAGTTAATCGACCAGGGCGATGCGTTTTATTGCTTTTGCTCGCCGGAACGTTTGGAAAAAGTGCGCACCGAGCAGCAAAAAGCGCATATCCCACCGCATTACGATGGCACCTGCCGCGACCTGCCGCGTGAGGAAGCCGAACGCCGCATCGCAGCCGGCGAAAAGCACGTGATTCGGTTCAAGACCCCCAAAGAAGGCACGACCACGGTGCGCGACGTGATGCGCGGAGAGATCACTGTGGAGAATCGCACGCTGGATGATTATATTCTGGTGAAATCGGACGGGCTGGCGTTGTATCATTTGGCGGCGATGGTCGATGACCATGAGATGAAGATTACGCACGTCATTCGCGGATCGGAATGGCTGCCGACCTTCCCGTTGCACTGCCTGATCATTCGCGCGCTGGGTTGGAACGAACCCGAATGGGTGCACCTTTCGGTGTTCCTAAAACCGAGCGGCAAGGGTAAGATGAGCAAGCGCGAAACCGCCGATCTGATGAAGGACGGGTATTCCATCTTTGTAAAAGACCTGCAAGGTCTGGGGTACACACCGGAAGCCGTGGTCAATTGGATTGCACTGATGGGCTGGAGCTATGACGA
>DAOUGY010000148.1:0-8962 GCA_034428975.1 Anaerolineaceae bacterium
GGCCCTGCAGGAGGTGGATGTGATCGCCACCCCGGTGGCGCCCTCCACGGCCTTCCGCATCGGCGAGCACAGCGATGACCCGCTGGCCATGTACCTGGAAGACGTCTTCACCCTGCCCACCAATCTGGCCGGCGTGCCGGGATTGGCCTTCCCGGTGGGGTTTGATCTGAACCACATGCCGATTGGCATGCAATTGATGGGCCTGCATTTCCGCGAGGACGTGCTCTTCCGCGCGGCGCACGCCTATCAGCAGGTGACCGACTGGCATCTGCGCCGGCCGGTTTTGGAGTGAGAAGACCATGACCGAAGAATTCACCCGCCGCACCAGCCCCGGCTGCCTGATCCGCGCCCTGTGGTTTGTCTTCATCGGCCTGGTGGTCGGTCCGTTTTGGACGGTGGCCGCCTGGGTGATGATTGTATCGATCATCGGTATGCCGCTGGGGCTGTGGATGATTAATCGCCTGCCGCAGGTGATGACCCTGCGCGAGGTGCAGCGCGTGGGGCGCGTGGAGATGGTGGACGGCCGCCCGGTGATGCGCGAAAGCACGGTGCCGCAACCGCCCTTCCTGCTGCGTGCCGTGTATTTCATCCTCATCGGCTGGTGGTTCAGCCTGCTGTGGCTGATTCTGGCCTGGGCGCTGACCGGCCTGACGCTGGGACTGGGCCTGCCGCTGGCCTTTTGGATGTTCGACCGCGTGCCCGCGGTGACCACGCTGGCGCGCTTTTAGCCGCCGGCTGAGATGCAACGACCGACCTTCGGAGGTGAACCTGTGAACCCCGAAGGTTTTTTTATTGCGCGGCCGGGCGGCGTGAGGGAATGCTAATCTTTAGATATGCCAAATGTCGCCGGACTTTGGAGATGTATCCATTAACATTCGCGCCAGACCGAGTACAATACGATTAACGTTATGGATGCGAAACCAACGATGCGATTCTTCGGTGGTATTCCTCATTAAAAGCCGACTGTGTCTGGCCGTTGAGCGACGCAGCCGGCGCTTTTGCCTTTAATGTTGCGAATCGACGTTCAGGGAGGTGAAATGTCCCAATCGATCAAAATAGCCATCCCCATGGCCGGCCTGGGCACGCGCATGCGCCCGCACACCTGGAGCAAGCCCAAACCGCTGATCGACCTGGCGGGCGGCACCGTGCTCGATTACGTCATCAACCAGTTCCGCTCGCTGCCCAATTTCGACCAGGCCGAGTGGGTGTTTATTGTCGGCCCCAATCAGGGCGAGCAGATTCGTCCGCACATGCAGCGCTATCACCCGGAAAAGAAGGTGCATTACGTGGTGCAGGAGCAGATGCGCGGGCAGTCGCATGCGCTCTACCTGGCGCGCGAAACGCTGACCGGCCCGATGCTGATGGCCTATTCCGACACGCTGATTGAGACCGACCTGAGCTTTGTGCCGGACGAAACCTGTGACGCGGTGGCCTGGACCAAGCCGGTGGAAGACCCGCGCCGTTTTGGCGTGGCAGCCTGCGACCCGTCCGGGCGCGTTACGCGCCTGGTGGAAAAGCCCCGTGACATCAGCAACAACCTGGCGCTGGTCGGATTTTACTATTTTCGCAGCGGCGAGCGCCTGATGGCGGCCATTGAGGAGCAGATGCAGCGCGACATCCGCCTGAAGAACGAATTCTTCCTGGCGGACGCGATCAACATCCTGCTGGAGCACGACGCCAACATTCGCACCCACCCGGTGGAAGTGTGGCTGGACGCAGGCGTGCCCGAGGCCCTGCTGGAGACCAACCGCTATCTGCTCAGCCACGGGCAGGACAACTCCGCAGCCTGGGCCGGGCGTTCCGGCGTGACGATTGTGCCGCCGGTGTACATTCATGAAAGCGCCGAGTTGAAGGACTCGGTCATCGGCCCGTACGTGTCGGTCAGTGAGGGCTGCGCGCTGGAGCGCGTGATCGTGCGCAACAGCATCGTGGGCGAAGGATCGCAGTTGAGCAACATGGTGCTCGAAGATTCGTTACTGGGGCATCAGGTACAGGTCAGCGGGCAGCCCATGCGGCTGAACCTGGGCGACCAATCATGGGCGGCGCAGTAGAGCCGGTGCGTGTGGAGTGCCGTTCGGACGGTGCGTATGCCGACCGCCCGACCGCGCTGCACTGGGAGGGCGTGCGCCTGGACGTTGTTGCGGTGGAAGACCGGCGGCGCACCCCGCAAGGATTGGCTTTTCGCGTGCGAGTGATCGATGGGCGTGTTTTTGAGCTGGAGTACGACGAGCTGAACGACGCCTGGCAGGCGCGGTCAGTCTGAAACCATATGCAGAATGGAAAAACCTCAAGGAGCCAAGATGCGTGATCAGTATATTGCCAAACGAGTTGCCGGCCTGAAACCTTCGGGCATCCGCAAATTCTTTGATATTGCCGCGACAATGAAGGACGTCATCTCGCTGGGGATTGGCGAACCGGATTTTGACTCTCCGCTGCCGGTGATCGAGGCCGGCGTGCGCGCCCTGCGCGGCGGTGAGACGCACTACACCTCCAATCACGGCAAGATTGAACTGCGCCGCGCCCTGGCCGAGCACCTCGAACGGTTGTACGGGGTGAGTTACGACCCCGCCACGGAGATCATCATCACTGTGGGCGGCTCCGAAGCACTCTACCTGACCTTCACCGCCATTCTGGATCCCGGCGACGAGGTCATCATCCCCACGCCGTGTTTTGTCTCCTACCAGGCCGAGGTGATCCTGGCGGGCGGCGTGCCGGTGGAAATTCCCTGCCGCATGGAAAACAACTTCGACATCGACCCGCAGGAGATTGCCGCCGCCATCACCCCGCGCACCAAAGCCATTTTGATTGGCTTCCCCAGCAACCCCACCGGGGCGGTGGCCTCGCGTGAGCGCCTGATGGAATTGGCGCGCCTGGCCGAAGAACACGATCTGATCGTTGTATCGGACGAAATTTACGACCGTCTGGTGTACGGCGGGCACCAGCATGTGTGCTTCCCCTCGCTGCCCGGCATGAAACAGCGCACCGTGCTGCTGGGCGGCTTTTCCAAAGATTATGCCATGACCGGCTGGCGCATCGGCTACGCCATCGCGCCCAAGTCGATCACCGACGGGCTGGTGCGCGTGCACCAGTACACCGTCATGTCTGCGCCGACCGTCTCGCAATCGGCGGCGCTGGAAGCGCTGCTGAGCGGTGAGCCGTACGTCCGGCAGATGGTGGCCGAATACGATCGCCGCCGCCAACTGGTGCACGGCGCGCTGAACGAGATGGGCCTGCCCACCTTTGAGCCCAAGGGCGCGTTCTACTGCTTCCCGCGCGTCAGCGTCACCGGATTGGATGACGAGAGCTTTGCCACGCGCCTGCTGCACGAGGAGCATGTCGCCATTGTGCCGGGCAACTCCTTCGGCCTGGGCGGCGAGGGCTTCTGCCGCCTGTCCTACGCCACCTCGTACGAAAAACTGGAGACGGCGTTGGAAAAGATGTACGGCTTTCTGAAACGCCTGTAATCGCCGCATGGGATTTGTTGAGAGCGCCGGCCTGGAATAGGGCCGGCGCTGTTTGTCATAAAACCAGGGTGATTAAAAACACCTAAGATTATTACAAAAATTCCGCGATGGCCGATTAACCTGAGGTTAAAAACCTGTACAATCTCTAGATAAGTACCCCGTTTTTTTGTACGCAGCCCCATCGAGTTCCAAACAATCCATTTTTGCAAGGGAGGCAGGCGCTCCCCTGGCCTGACGCCGCGTTGAGAAAATTTCTTTTGAGACGGTTGATCACCGGTGTAATCACAATTCTGGTTGTGTTTACGATTAACTTTGTGTTGATTCATTCCGCGCCCGGCGACCCGGTGAGCATTTTGATGGGCAAGGAAAACAACGACCCCGCGCTGCGCCAGGCCTTGATGGCCAAATACGGCCTGGACAAGCCGCTGACCGAGCAGTATTTCATCTACATGGGTCAGGTGCTGCGTGGCGACTTCGGCACTTCGATCATCTACAACCGACCGGTGCTGGATATGATTGGTGAGAAGTTCATGCCCACAGTGTATCTGGTGCTCACCGCGGCGATTCTGGCATTGGTGCTGGGCAGTTGGATGGGCATTTATGCCGCCCGCCACGAGGGTTCCTTCTGGGATACGCTTTTCTCCGGTCTGTCGTATGTGTTCAACGCCATGCCGGCTTTCTGGCTGGGGTTGATGATGATCATCCTGTTCGCCACGGTGCTCAGCCTGACGCCCTCCTCCGGCATGACCGATCCGCGCGCCTCGCACAGCGGCATCCGCTACGCGCTGGACGTGGCGTATCACATGATTCTGCCCACCGCCACGCTGGTGCTGGTGGATATCCCGCTGTATTTCCGCATCGCCAAAAGCTCGGTGCTGCAGGTTACATCGGAAGAGTTCATCACCACCTTCCGCGCCACGGGCATGGACGAGCAGAAGATCTTCAACAAGTACATCTTCCGCAACGCCATCCTGCCCACCATCACCGTTTTTGGCATTTCACTGGCTTTTCTGATCACCGGCGTGGCGCTGATTGAGATCGTCTTCGCCTGGCCGGGCATGGGCCGCCTGGTGCTGACGGCCATCAGCCAGCGCGATTATCCCACGCTGATGGGCATTTACCTGCTCATGTCCGCCTCCATTGCGGTGGTCATGATCCTGCTCGACATCGTTTACGCCATGTTCGACCCTCGAATTCGTTATCAATAAGGCAGACTTCCGCGATGGACTTAAAACGCAGACTTAAAAAGATGTTGGATTTCATCGGCGCGGATAACCAGCTTAAATGGGGCGTCATCGGCGTGATTGTGCTGCTGCTGGTGGCCCTGACGGCGCCGCTGCTTTCGCCCTACGATCCGTATTTCCTCGGCCCGGATATCCTGTTCGCGCCCGGTCAGGGAGATCACCTGCTGGGCACCAACAACCTCGGTCAGGACGTGCTCTCGCTGATTATTTTCGGCACGCGCACCTCGCTGATGGTGGCGGTCATTTCGGCGCTGATCTCCGGCGCGCTGGGCATTTTGCTGGGCGGCGTTGCCGGTTACTTTGGCGGCATCATCGACCAGGGCACGTCCGAATTGATCAACGTTTTTCTGATGCTGCCGGTGTTTTTCCTGATTTTGCTGGTGGTGGCGCTGTTTGGCAACAGCATTGTCAACGTGATGATCGTCATCGGTCTGATCACCTGGCCGAGCAACGCCAAACTGATGCGCGCCCAGGCGCTCACCATTCGCGAGCGCACGTTTGTGAAGAGCGCGGTGACGATGGGCGAGACCAAAGCGCAGGTGCTGTTCAAGTACATCATCCCCAACGGCATCTTCCCGGTCATTGCCAACACCACCATGGGCATGTCGTACGCCATTCTCACCGAGGCCAGCCTGAGCTTCCTCGGTCTGGGCGACCCGACGGTGGTGAGCTGGGGGCAGATGATCTACAACGGCAAGGCCTTCCTGACCTCGGCCTGGTGGGTGTCTTTGTTTGCCGGTCTGGCGATTGTCTTCACGGTGCTGGTCTTCTATCTGGTGGGCGATGGGTTGAACCATGTCTTGAACCCCAAGCACCACAAGCGCGGCTCAGGAGCGGGCGAATAATGGAACAAGTTCTGGCGGTTAAACACCTGAATGTGACCTACAACACGGGCCGGAAGCGCGTCTATGCCGTGAAGGATGCTTCGTTTGTGATCGAAAAAGGCGACTCGCTGGGCGTGGTGGGCGAATCGGGTTCGGGCAAGTCCACCCTGGCGATGGCCATTTTGCGGCTGCTGCCTGGCGCGGTGGCCGAGGTGCAGGGCGACATCGACTTCCTGGGGCAGGACCTGCTGCACCTGGATAAGGAGCAGTTGCGCGCGCTGCGCTGGAGCAAGCTGGCGGTCGTATTCCAGAAATCCATGAACTCGCTCTCCCCGGTGCACCGCATCGGCGAGCAGATCGAAGACATTTACCGCGTGCACAAACCGGCCGCCACGCGCAAAGAGATTCTGGACCGCATCCAGTATCTGTTTGGCCTGGTGAACCTGTCCGAGCGCGCCATTCGCCAGTACCCCCACGAGCTGTCGGGCGGCATGCTGCAGCGCGTGTCCATCGCCATCAGCCTGCTGCACGACCCCAGCCTGCTGATTCTGGACGAGGCCACCACCGCGCTGGATGTGGTGACCCAGGGGCAGATTTTGGAAGAGATCAAGCGCATGGAAAAAGAATTGAACCTGACGCGCATGATGATCACGCACGACATGTCGGTGGTGGCGGCTTCCTGCAACAAGATTGTGGTGATGTACGCCGGCGAGATCATGGAAATGGGCCTGGTGCGCGACGTGCTGCTCGACCCCAAGCACCCCTACACTCAGGGGCTGATCGCCTCGTTCCCCGCGCTGCGCGGCGAGCGCAGCGAGCTGAAGGCCATTCCCGGCACGCTGCCCGATCTGTCGCAAAAGGTGGATCACTGCGTATTTGCGCCGCGCTGCCCCAAAGCGCGCCCGCTTTGCTTTGAAGCCAAACCGCTGGTGACGCCGCTCTTGCCGCAGGCCTGGGTGCGGTGCAACCTTTACGAAGGACGATGACACATGGCCGACCATCCGTTTATCCAAATTGATGATATCGCCGTCTGGTACCCGGTGAACAGCGGTGTGTTGAGCATGTTTGCCGGCGAGAAATCGCGCAAGTATGTCAAGGCGGTCAACGGCGTCAGTCTGACGCTGGAGCGCGGCGAAATTCTGGGCGTGATCGGCGAAAGCGGCTGCGGCAAATCGACGTTGGGGCGCATTCTGGTGCGTCTGGAAGATCCCACGCGGGGCGAGGTGATGATGAACGGCGAACCGGTCAGTGAGTTGATCCGGCGCGACGCCAAAAAATTCCGCCGCATGGTGCAGATCGTCTTCCAAAACCCGTTTGACACCTTTACCCCGCGCGACCGCATCGGCCAGATTTTGATGCGCCCACTGCGCAATCACAACATCGGTAAAGACGACGACGAGCGCCACCGCATCTGCCTGGAAACGCTGGAGCAGGGCGGCCTGATCCCGGCGGAAGATATCATGAACCGTTATCCGCACGAGCTTTCGGGAGGGCAGTTGCAGCGTGTGTCCATTCTGCGCAGTATGCTGCTCAAACCGATGTTTGTGGTGGCCGACGAGCCGGTCTCGATGCTGGATGTGTCGGTGCGCGCCGATATCATCAATATGCTGCTGGAACTCAGCCGCAAGCAACAAACCTCGCTGGTGTTCATCAGCCATGATATTGCTCTGACGCGCTACATCTCCGATCTCGTGGCGGTGATGTACCTGGGGCGCATCGTTGAACTGGGCGAAGCCGACGAAGTCATCAGCCACCCGCGCCACCCCTACACGCGCGCGTTGATCTCCAACTGCGCCTCGATCAACCCCGATGAGGTCACCAGTACGATCAACATTGACGGCGACCCGCCCACGCCCATCAACCCCGGGCCGGGCTGCTATTTTGCTGACCGCTGTTTTATGAAGCAAGAGCGGTGTTTCAAGGAGTATCCCCCGTTGGTCGAAGTCAGCGCAGGGCATTTTGCCTCCTGCTTCTTTATCGAGTGAGTTTGCCTGGCGCGAGACGGTCCCCCAATCTGTTCGGAGAAAAGGAGAAAAGCATGGCTAAGAAAGTGTTCTTTTTTGTGCTGTTGGCGGTGTTGATTGCCGCCCTGGCAGCCGGATGTGGCGGCAGCGCCCCGGTGGCCTCCGACAAGGTGCTGGTCGTGCGCACCAATGGCGACCCGCAGTCCTTCAACCCGGATAACTCCGGCGACGATCTGGCTTATGCCATCAACCAGAATCTCTTCAACCGTCTGGTCAAGCTGGATGCCAGTAAGCAGATCGTCCCCGATCTGGCCGAGAAATGGGAGTTCTCCGATGACGGTAAGGTCATCACCTTCCATCTGGTGAAGAATGCCAAATGGCACGACGGCAAGCCGGTGACCGCGGCCGACGTGAAGTACACCTTCGACTACATCAAGAACGAGCCGACCTGCTTCTTCAACGGGCAGATGGGCAATGTGGTCTCGGTGGAAGCCCCCGATGATGCCACCGTGGTCTTCACCCTGGCGGAACCGAATGTGGCCATGATCGGCTACCTGGGCTGGTACGGCACGTTCATCATGCCCAAGCACATCTTTGACAACGGCCAGAAGTGGGACGACAACCCGGCGGCGATGAGCCCGATCGGTTCCGGCCCCTTCAAGTTCGGTGAATTCAAGCAGGGCGAGAAGATCGTGATCAAGGCCAACACCGAATACTTCGGCGGCGCCCCCAAAGTGGGCTCGATCGTCTTCACCATCATCCCGGATGACAGCACGGCTGTGCAGGCCCTGATCAACGGCGAAATTGATGTGATGGAAGCGGTGCCCTCTTCGGAAGTGGCCAAGTTGAAGACCGATACCAATGTCCGCCTGGCGCTGAACGAATATCCCTCGCCGATGTACATGGTTTTCAACTTCAAGAACGAAGCCCTGCAGGACAAGGCGCTGCGCACGGCCATCGCCACCGCCATCAACAAGCAGGAAATCTCTGACAAGATCTTCCAGGGCATTCAGAAGCCGGAATACAACATGTACCCGTCGCTGATCTCCTGGGCCTCAAACAGTGAGAAGACCTCGCCGAAGTATGACAAGGACGCCGCGCGCAAGATTCTGGAAGATGCCGGTTATAAAGCGGATGCCGACGGCTACTTCGTCCGCGGCCTGACGATCGATATCTTCGAAGGCTACGGCTACCCCGAAGCGGGCCAGATCATCCAGTCGAACCTGAAGGATATCGGCGTGGAAGTGACTCTGAATGTGATGGAGTTCAACGCCTGGAACCAGAAGGTCTTCATTAACCGCGACTTCATGCTGGAGTTGCAAGGCGGCTTCCAGGGCCCGGACCCGGCGGCTTTGGGCCAGCGCATCATGACCGACGGCGTGATGAACCAGGGCTTCTACAGCAACACCGAAGTGGACGCGCTCTTTGCCCAGGGCAACAAGACCGGCGACACGGCGGCGCGTGCC
>DAOUGY010000149.1:0-7275 GCA_034428975.1 Anaerolineaceae bacterium
GTGATGGAATCGGCTTTGCTGATCGCCGGCGGCAGCGCCAAGGATTTCTCCGAACAGTTCCTGATTTCCTGCTCGAATTTTGCGGGCTGCGGCGGCGGTTGGTGGGCGCATGATCTGCATACCGACAAGCTGGCCAAAATGCAAACCGCGCCTGGCGCGGTGTATGAAGCCGATAAACCGTACACGGCCACCAACGGCACGTGTGACAAAGCTTTCAATCATCCGTATCAATTGACCACCTGGAGCTACATCAGTGGGGCGATGAATGTCCCCAGCGTGGATGCGATCAAAACAGCGGTGTATACCTACGGCCCGGTCGCCGCGGCAATGTGCACCGGCCCGAATTTCAACAAATACACCGGCGGCGTTCTGACGCAAGACGAAAGTGCGTCCTGCGGTGGCGGCATCAACCACGCGGTGGTGATTGTCGGATGGGATGATGCACAGAGCGCGTGGATCGTCAAAAATTCGTGGGGTACCAATTGGGGTGACGGCGGTTTCTTCCGCATCAAGTATGGCGTTTCCAATATTGGATATGGCGCCTCGTTTGTGACGATGAAATCGCTGGGGAAACCCGAAAACGATGACTTTAATACCGCCATTGAAATTGATGAACCGGGCGGTCTGGTGGACTTCTACGATACCCAGTATGCCAAACTGGCAACCAATGCCGCAGATGATCCAGCCATCGGCACGCTGGGGCCGTTGAACAAAACGGTCTGGTACAAATTCACCCCGATTGCATCGGGCACGCTGAAGGTGTACACGGCCAACAGTGGGTATGACACGGTTCTGGCGATATGGACGGGCAGCCGCGGCAATTTAAAGCTGGTCAAATCCAACGACAACTACAATGGCACGCAGTCCTACACCTACTTCAACGTCACGCCGGGCACGACTTACCATATCGAAGTCGCCAGCCGCAGCACGGACGCGGACCAACTGAAATTCCGCCTGTATTTCAAGCCCACTTCGCCGGCCAACAACAACTTTGATTATGCCGTGGCAGTGCCGTCCAGCGCGGCGGCGTTCAGCACCAGCAAAGTGCAGGATGTGTCGGCCGCCTCGACCTCCAGCGACGACCCCAACTTCTCCACGGATCTGGGCCGACGTTACAAGACTGTCTGGTACAAGTTCCGCCCGCTGGCTTCCGGCACGCTGGTTGCCGATACCATCGGCAGCAATTTCAACACCGTGCTGGGCGTGTGGCGTGGCAGTCGCGGCGCGCTGCGCCAGGTAGGCATGGACAACGATTCCGGTGGCAGCGGCGCTTCGCGCCTGCAGGTTGACCTGGTATCTGGCATCACATACTATATCGAGGTCGCCAATTATGATGCAACCGGCCCGATGCGCATGCAGCTCAACCTCAATTTCACCCCGCGCGCGGCGCTGGGGTTGGGCAAAGTGGAGCAATCCGACAGTCGCATGGTCTACCTTGGCTCGTGGGCGACGCAATCGTTATCGGCTGCATCGGGCGGCAGTTTGATGCGCTCGACCAAGACCAACAGCTACGCCGGTTTCACTTTCAACGGTGACCGCCTGACGCTGACTTATTCGCGCGCGGCGGACGGCGGTGTGATGAGTGTGTACATCGACGGCGTGCTGCAGGTGAATATCAACCAAAAGGGCACCGCGACGGATCAACTGCAATGGAGCAGCGCGCTTCTCTCATCCTCCGGGCCGCATGCCGTGCAAATCCGCCATTACAGCGGCACGGCGGTGAACCTGGATGCCGTGGAAGTGCGCGCCAGGCCTGTGACGATGGGCGCCGGGGTGTATGAAGAAGACCCGAACGTGATCGTCTTCAAAGGTTACTGGCAGCCCCAGGTTGGTGTGAGTGGTGCAACCATCGGCACGCACATCTTCTCACGCGCGGTGAATGATTACGCCAGCTTCACTTTCACGGGCAGCCAGATGATCCTGAAGTACTCGCGCCTGCCCGGGGCGGGCACGCTGCGAGTGTATGTTGACAATGTGCTGGTGAAAACCATCAGCCAGAGCGCAACGACGCCGATCTATCAGGTGACCTACTCGCGCAGCGTCACGCCCGGCACGCACAAAGTGACGCTCAAGCATTACAGCGGCGGTCCGGTTTATCTGGACGCGGTGGAAATCCTACCGTAAGACGACTGATCTCTAAAACAACAAAGGACAGGCCGCAAAGCCTGTCCTTTTTATTTGGGTGTGGTTGTGGTTAACGGGCGGGAGCCAGCGCGGCGATGCGCGCCAGCAAATCGGTGTCGTTGCGCAGCAGACCGGCGGGCGGCAGACGCTGCGCCAGTTCAGCCAGGTTGGGGTCCTGCGCGAAGACCTGCCGGAAGAGCGGTTCGGCTTTTTCCCATTGACCCAGATCGGCCAGGGTGACGGCCTGCCAGAAGGGCAGCTCGGCGATGGACGGCTCCATGGCGGCGGCGGTCTGATAGGCGTGCAGCGCGGCTTCCACCTTGCCTTCCGCCAGCAAATCATCGCCGTGGTTCATGTGCTGGTAGGCGCTTTGCACATGTACCAGACGGCGCAGTTCGCCGATCGGATCGGCAGCGTCTTCCACGCGCAGATCGATCAGGCGGTCCTGCCAGGGCCGGCCGGTGGATCGGGCGGATACCACAAGAAGAGCGGCGCTCTGCATGCCGCGAATGTCGCCGTCCTGCGCCTGGGCGGCTTCCAGCGCGCGCACCAGCCGGTCGGCCAGATTGCCGCTCGATTGGCGGAACGCCTCGGCCATGGCCGGCCAGACGGTGGGCCGCAGCATCATGTTGGCCTGCACCGAAAAGCCCTCGCCGGCGATATGACCGGCTTCGGCGATACATTGCGCGCCGGTGTGCGCGGCGACGGCGCCGGTGACGTCCAGCATGGCCACCTGGCGGTGTTCGCGGCCACGGTCGGCGGTCAACAGCCCGGCCAACGTATCCGGCGCGGAGCGCCCGGCACGCATCAGTTCAAGGCCGAGCGGGCCGTAAGAAGGGTCGACCATGGATTGGGTGGCCACCACACCCACACCGGCCTCGCCCCAGGAGACCAGGGAACCGACCGAGAACCAGTGTGACTGGACCGCCACGCCCATCTGACCTGTCTGCGGGTCGCGGGCAACGATGGAGAAGGTATGAGCGAACGGAAAACGCTGGATGGGTTTTTCGGGCATGTCGGGCTCCAGAGGATTAGTGTTCGTTTTTATCCGGGGATTGGGTAAGGCGGCCTTTGCCCAGTTCCTGCGAACGTTCGTAGGCCGCCCAGACGGCGCGCGAAATGGCGGTGCGAAAGCCGGCTTTCTCCAGATAATACAGCGCTGCGGCGGAGGTGCCGCCCGGCGATGTTACTTCGTTGCGTAAATGGGCGGGGTGCTCGTGGCGGTGCAGGTAATAATCCACCGAGCCGCGCAGGGTTTGCACCACCAACTGCTCGGCGATGCGGCGCGGAAACCCCAGATGCACCCCGGCATCAATCATCGCTTCCATAAAGATGAATGCATACGCCGGGCCGGTGCCCGAAACGGCGGTGGCCATGTCGAGGTAGTTTTCCTCTTCCATGTACACTTCCTGGCCCAGCGCAGAGAGGATCTCGCGGGCGTCATCGATGCGCTGCGGCGGGGTTTCGGGCGAATTGGTCCACACGGCGATGCCTTCGCCGATTTGCGCAGGGGTGTTGGGCATGGCGCGCACGATGATGCGGTGGTTGAGGCGCGCGCCGATCAGATCAATGGGCGTGCCGGCCACAATGGACAGCACGAGCGCGTCCGGCTTGACGCTGCCGGCCAGGCTGGCCAGGGTCTTTTCGATGCGCTGCGGTTTGACCGCCAGTACCACCACGTCGGCGCCGCGCGCGGCTTCGGCGTTGTCGGTCATGGCCGAGATGCCGTAACGGTCCACCAGAATCTGGGTACGTTCGATGCGCGGGCCGGAGGTGCAGATGTTGTCGCGCGATACGATCTTCTGGCGCAGCAAACCGGCGATGATGGCTTCACCCATCACACCGTAACCGATGATGGCAATGCGAGTTTCGGGGTTCATGCAACCTCCCTGGGGGCCGGACGCGCGGCGGGTAGAGCGTTCCAGCGGGAATAAATGGCGGTGGATAGCAAACGGCCGGCGCTCTTTTCATTCAGCACCACCTCGCCGGCTGTGACTTCGCCGTTCAGGCTGCGCATGGCCTCGTTGAGACCGTTGTACAGGGTGAGGGCTGAAGCTTTGATGGCATAGGCGGTAACCAGCAGGAACTGCGCCTGCGGGGAGAGGATCTGGCGGCAGGCCTGCAGCAGATTGGGCACCAGCTTGTAAAATTCCCAGACCTCACCTTTGGGGCCGCGGCCAAACTTGGGCGGGTCGAGCACGATGCCGTCATAGAGCGATCCGCGGCGGGCTTCGCGCTGCACAAATTTGAGGGCGTCTTCCACAATCCAGCGCACCGGGCGGTCGCCCAGGCCGGACAGCTCCAGATTTTCATGCGCCCAGGAGACCACTTTACGGGCGGCGTCCAGGTGCGTCACCTGCGCGCCGGCGCGCGCGGCAGCCACGCTGGCGATGCCGGTGTAGCCGAACAGGTTGAGCACGCGAATCGGCCGGTTGGCTGCGCGCACCTGCTCTTCGATCCAATCCCACTGGGCGGCTTGCTCGGGGAACACCCCTAGATGGCGAGAGGCGGTGGTTTGTACCCAGAAACGCAGCCCGTTGTACTGCATCTGCCAGCGTGCGGGAAGTTCGCGCTGCACGTCCCAGTGTCCGCCGTTCTCTTCGGGCGCCGGCCGAAAAACGGCATGAGCGCTTTTCCATTCGCGCTCAGGCAGCGCCTGCGACCAGATGGCCTCCGGTTCGGGGCGCACCAGGCGGTACGGCCCGTAGCGCTCCAGCTTCCAGCCTGCGCCGCTGTCCAGCAGTTCGTAATCTTTCCAGCCGGGCGAAGAGAGCAAGTGTATTTTGGGTGAATAGCTTGAATTCATGAAAACCCCAGGGAAGTTGATCTGGACAAAGTATACCAGCAAATGCGCGTTGCCCCGCCGCATTCGACAATCCAAACAGGCGGCATTATAATGAAAGCCAGCGGCATTCAAGCGCACCGCCGAATTCGTTGACGAGGACTGACCATGAGCAACCCGTTTGGTTTTGATGATCTTCCCGATCGCCGCAGCACGGAATCGGTGAAATGGAATTATTACGACGCGGATGTACTGCCGATGTGGGTGGCGGATATGGATTTTCGCTCCCCGGAACCAGTGATTCGCGCGCTGCGCGAGCGTGTGGAGCACGGCGTGTTTGGCTACCCTGAAGAGCCGCCGGAACTGCGCCGCGTGGTGGTGGAGCGCATGGAGCGCCTGTATCAGTGGAGAATCAAACCGGAAGATGTTCTCTTCCTGCCGGGGGTGGTGACCGGTTTCAACCTGGTCAGCCAGGCGCTGACCCAGCCCGGCCAGGCGGCGTTGATCCAACCACCGGTGTATCCGCCGTTCCTGTCCATGCCGCACAGTGCCAACCTGAAACGCCAGGACGCGCCGCTGACATTGCAGCCCGACGGCAATTACACGGTGGACCCGGATGCGTTTAAGGCGGCCATCACCGAGAAGACTGGCCTGTTCTTGCTGTGCAATCCGCACAACCCGGTCGGGCGTGTTTTCCGACGCGAGGAACTGGAAGGCATGGCGCAGGCCTGCCTGTCGCGCGGCGTGCCGATCTGTTCGGATGAGATTCACTGCGATTTGGTGTTTTCGGGGCAGCGGCACATCCCGATCGCCTCGCTGGATGCCGATATCGCCCAAAATACGGTCACCCTGATGGCGCCGAGCAAGACCTTTAACATTGCCGGGCTGGAATGCTCGGTGGCGATCATTCAAAACCCGGCGCTGCGGGAGAAAGTGCAAAGCGCGCGGCGCGGCGTGGTGGGCGGCGTGAACGTGCTGGGCCTGGTGGCCGGTTTGGCCGCTTACAAGGACGGACAGCCCTGGTTGAGCGCGTTACTGCGCTACCTGGAAGGCAATCGTGACTATCTGTACGATTTTGTGCAGCGTGAGTTGCCCGGCGTGCGCATGAGCCGCCCGGAAGGCACCTACCTGGCCTGGTTGGACTGCCGCGATGCGGGAATACCCGGCAGCGCCTATGAGTTCTTCCTGGAGCGCGCGCGTGTGGCGCTCAATCCTGGCGAGACGTTTGGCAGCGGCGGGCGTGGGTTTGTGCGCCTGAATTTTGGCTGTCCGCGCCGCATGCTGCAGGATGCGCTGGAGCGCATGCGCAACGCGCTGGTGGAAGCACGCGCTGCGATGGAGGCATAAGCAAGCACAGTGAGCACGACGATGAAACCTGCATCCGCACCAAAACGGTCGTGCCTGCGGCTGTTGTTGGCCTGCGGTGCCGGGATGTTTGGCCTGTATTGGCTGCTGTGGCTGGTGGGCGGTTTCCTGATCACCGCGGACCCGCTGGAGAAAGCGAATGCAATCGTCGTGTTGAGCGGCGGCGATGAATACCGCCTGCCGGAAGCTGCGCGGCTGTATAAGGACGGTTGGGCCACACGCCTGATCCTGACCAACACCGGCTCCACGCTGCCCGAAGGCGGGCGGTATCTAACCGAGGTGCGCCTGGAGGCGCAGGCGTTGGGAATTGCCCCCAGCGACATTCTGGTGACCCGGCGCCTGGTGAGCAGCACGCGCGACGAAGCGCAGGCCGTGCGCGAAACGCTGGCCGACTACGATCTAAATTCCATTATTGTCGTGACCGATCCGTTTCACGCCCGGCGCACACGGCTGATCTTTGCGCAGGAATTGGAAGGGCAGGGCCGGACGGTACGGATTTACCCGGTGCAAGGGCACTGGTACCGTTCAGCGACCTGGATGTTCAGCGCGCGCGGCTGGCGGATTACCCTCACCGAAGCGATCAAACTGTTCAGTTTCCTGCTTGGGATCCGCGTGGATTAAAAAGCAGCAAGGCTGCTCGACGCAGCCCTGCGAGAATCCGGTTGGGGGGTGGCTCAGGAAAGCGCCACAACGTTGGCGGCCTGCAGGCCTTTGGGGCCTTTTTCGACCGAGAATTCGACCTTCTGGCCTTCTTTGAGAAGACGATAGCCTTCCATATCAATTGCCGAGAAGTGAACAAACACGTCTTCGCCATCTTCACGGCCGATGAAGCCGTAACCCTTGGCGGGGTTGAACCATTTAACGGTTCCGGTGAAACGCTCTGCCATGCTTTTTCTCCATCTCTTGTGCTGAAAATTCAAGGCGATGTCTGAGCGAGCTGTGAAGCGGGGGACTGGGTCAGACTAACGCCCCGGTGTATCTTGAATTTAGCACGCGAAAAATGG
>DAOUGY010000150.1:0-4708 GCA_034428975.1 Anaerolineaceae bacterium
TGACGGGTTCGGCCGCCCTGTTTTCCGATGCGGCCAATTCAGCTTCTGATGTTGCCTATTCCATCCTCATGGTTTTGGGTTTGTGGGTGGCGCAGCGTCCGCCGGATTTGTCACACCCCCAGGGTCACCGCCGTTTTGAACCCCTGGTGGGGTTGATCATCACGTTATCGATGACTTTTGCCGGGTACATGGCCGCGCGCAACGGCATCGACCGCGCCCTGGCCGGCGGCGCGGAAATACAACTGGGGTTGCCGACACTGGTGCTGCTGTTCAGCGCCGCCCTCAAGACGGTCATGTTCCTGGCCATCCGCGGCATCGCGCGCCAGATTCATTCGCCCACGCTGAACACCACCGCCACCGACAATCTTTCCGATGTGCTGACCTCGTCGGCGGCGTTCATCGGCGTGATCGGCACGATGATTCATCCGCTCTTCGATCCGGTGGCTGGTATCATCGTGGCGTTGTGGATCTTCCGCGCTGCATTTAATGCCGGGCGCGAAAACCTGGGCTTTCTCACGGGCGCCGGAGCGCCCGACGAGCTGCGCCACCAAATCGTGGAAATCGCGGGCGAAGTGCCCGGCGTGCAGCGCGTGCATCACATGATGACCGATTATGCCGGTCCCTCGCTGATCGTTGATTTGCATATCAATGTGGATGGCACCATGACGTTGAACGAGGCCCATGCCATATCGGATGAAGTCATCCAGCGTCTTGAGGCGCTGCCCGAAGTTGACCGCGCATATGTGCACATTGAACCCGTCGATTGGGATGATAACACCCCCTAGGCCTGGTTCAAACAGGAAAATCCAAATTCAACTCCGCGCTTTGGCACGCTAAAGCGCGGAGTTGTTCGTTCATCCTTCCATTGGATACGACCACGGGGAATTTTGAGTTAAATCGGTGGGTTGCCGCAACGCCTTGCCTGTGTAAACCAGGCGGGTGCCAGCGAGGCCGTCTGCGGTGTGCAATACAAGTACCCTTGCACAAGATCGCATCCGCGCTCGTCCAGGAAGGCCACCTCATCTGCGGTTTCCACTCCTTCGGCCAACACAAGCATGTGCAAATTGTGCCCCATGCGAATAATTGAATCCACGATGGCGGCGTTGTCGGGGTCGCTGTCGACGTCCTTGATGAACGACCGGTCGATTTTGAGGATTTTGGCCGGGAATCGTCGCAGATAGGTCAGCGACGAATAGCCGATGCCGAAGTCGTCAATCAAGAATTCAATCCCCGTTTCTTTCAACTGGCTCAAAATCTCAATCGGCAGATGATAGTCGACGATTTCACTCTGCTCGGAAATCTCCATCATCAAGGCGTCACCGGTTATCCTGTACTGATCCAGGATTTCGGCAACACGCTGCGCGTAAAAAGGATCCTGAAGTTCGCGGTGGGTGATGTTGATGGAAATGCGCGGCGCGGGGGTGCCCTGCTGCTCCCATTGGTGAATCTGGCGGCACACTTCGCGCAGCACCCAGTCATCCAGCTGCATCACCAATCCCACCTCTTCGGCCACACTCACAAACTCCGCCGGGGAAAGCAGGCCGTATTCGGCATGATTCCAGCGAATGAGCGCTTCCAATGCCATGGTCGTGCCATCGCGCAGGCAAAGCATGGGGTGGTAGTATACTTCCAGACCGCCCACTTCCAACGCCAGGCGCAGTTCGTTGCCCAACTTCAACAATTTCTGGCTGTCTCCGTGGATGGCGCTGTCAAAAATCTCGTAGGTTGCCCGGCCGGCGTCTTTGGCGCGGTACATGGCCACGTCGGCATTGCGCAGCAAATCCTCGGGCCGACTGCCGGGGGTGATGAGCGCGATGCCGATGCTGGCTGAGATGGCGAAACGCCCGCCCATCAAATCATATGGATCGGTCAACGATTGCTGTACACGTTCGGCGATTTGGATGATCTCCTTCAAGCTGCCCGCGGAATCGATCAGCACGGCAAACTCGTCGCCGCCGAAACGCGCCAAAAAGTCGGCTGTGCGCAGGCTGGACCGCAGCCGGCGGGCAATGGACAGCAGCAGTTGGTCGCCCACCAGATGGTCATAGGTGTCGTTCACCAGTTTAAAGCGGTCGAGATCGATGAACAACACTGCACTGGTATGCTGAGGGTTGGCTTCCACCGTTTCGATGGCGGAGACCAGGGTTTGAATGAAGTATTTGCGATTGGGCAGGTGGGTTAACGGATCGTGCAGCGCTTCCCGCCGCAAGATCTCCTCATTGCGAAGCAGCGCATTACGCGAACTTTCCATCGAATGCAGCATGCGGTTCAGCTCATCTCCCAGGCGGCCAAATTCGTTTTCGCCGGAAAATGGAATACGCAACGACAGGTTGCTCTCGCGCCGGATGCGCGAAATGGTTGTAATCACCGTGCGCAGTTTGTCCAAAACCAGGTTGTCCAAACCGCGCACCAAAATGAATGCAAAAACGGATGCCGTCAGGCACAACAACGCCACAATGATTTGTAAATCTTCGTGGGCCTGTGAAGTTAGGATTCGGGCATACTGCAGACGAAAGAGCGCCACGCCCTGGCCTTCCATATCACGAATGATGGAATATCCGACGATGATTTCCTGACTTGTGTTGTCGATCCATTCATGAGTTGAAGGATCATGCAATGCTTCGAGAATTCCCGGAGCCACAGAATTGGAAAATTGTTGTTGTGGAATTAACTCCACCGGCAGCGACGTGAGGGAGCGCAGCGTCGAAATCAGGTTGGCATCCAGCATTCGCACAGTGATCAAGTATCCGCGCGGCGGGCCGCTGAACCGGCTGGTTTCGATTTGATCTGCGGATAGGAGCGCAATACCTTGCGGCACGGCAATAATGGTATGATGCGATCCGTTCATTTGCGTTCGATCCAACCATCCTCGATTTTCCTGCAGTTCTTCATCCACAGCGATGCTGAGCGATGTGACCGATCTCGAGGGGTAATTATCTTTGTAAAAATACAGGTTGTTGTGCAGATCGTAAAACAACATTGCATCCACATTGAGGTTCGCCAGGGTTCCTTCGTTCAGGTTTTGCTCAATGTAAAGACTGCGTTTCATGCCCATCATGAAATAATAGGTGTCGTCCCACAGCGCCCAGTCGTTTGTCACGCGGTCCAGGTCGCGCATTTCCCGCTCCAGCAGAGATTGCACCGTGATTAGATCGCGCTGCATATTTTGATTTTCCAGACGAGTGTAGCGATTGAGCAAATAATAGCGAAACAGAAAGAACACCAGCGCTGTCGATGCGAGAAAAACCACAGCGACCAGGAACAGGGTGCGCTGGCGCAACGAAGCCACGGGTTTGGCCGTCATAGGAAAGTCAGAATCGCTTTTCACGATCACAGATCCGATATGGATTGCCAGTGTCTTTTAGTGGTGGAAAAAAAGTATGGACATTATAAACCAGACGGACGCTTTCGTGCGCATCCATTTTGGGGCAAAAATTCATCTTTCGCCAATTCGGAAAACATTTTCCCCAATAGGTTGACAGACAACCTTGCCGGGGTATCCTGGTGCAATGTTGAATTTCAGCCGTTATTCGATATTCCCGATCTGAATGGGACGGGGATGATCGAGGGGCGCCGTTCAGCGCCCCTCGATTGGATAAGAGGATGGGGTGGGTCAGGCGACAGCGGCGCGGTAAACGATCTCGCCGCCGATGATGGTCATGGCTACTGCGCCGCTCTCGGCGTCAAACACGGTCAGGTCGGCATCGGCGCCGGGCTGCAGCCGGCCCGATTTGGGCAGGCCGAGCAGTTCGGCGGGGGTCAGCGTGGCGCAGCGCAGCGCGTCGTTCCAGCCGCAGCCGGTGAAAGCTTGCAGGTTGCGAATGGCTTGTGAGAGCGTGAGAATGCTGCCGGCCAGGGTGCCGTTGGCCAGGCGCGCCGAGTTGGCGTCGACAATGACATCAAAATCGCCCAGGCGATAGGGACCGGGGGGCATGCCCAGCGCGGCCATGGCGTCGGTCACCAGCGTCAGGCGCTGCGGACCTTTGCAGCGCAGCGCCACCGCCACCATGTCGGGGTGCACATGGATGCCATCGGCGATGATGCCCGTCCACACTCCGTCCGCGGTGAGCAGCGCACCGGTCAGGCCGGGGGCGCGGTGATCGAGGGTGGGCATGGCGTTGAACAGGTGCGTGCCGCAGGTCACGCCGGCGTCAATTGCGGCGCGCGCGTCCAGCGTGCTCGCCAGTGAGTGACCCGCGCTGACCACAATGCCTTTGCCGTGCAGGTGCTGAATCAGCTCCAGCGCGCCAGGCTGTTCGGGCGCCAGCGTCACCAGGCGCACACCGCCGTCGGGCGACCAGTTGGCGGTCGGCTTCAGTTTGGGCTTTTGCAGGTAATCGGGGTTGTGCGCGCCTTTTTTCTGCGGGTTGAGGAAGGGGCCTTCGATGTGCAGACCCAGCACGCGCGCGCCGCGTTGACCGCTGGGTGGCCCCGATCGCCACACCTGCCGGGCATAGTCGTAGGTTTCAAACGGCGCGGTGACGATGGTGGGTAAAAAGGCCGTCACGCCCAACTCGGGCAGACGCGCCGCCACCGGCCAGATCGTGTCGGGATTTTCGGTGAAGTCCAGCCCGAACGCCCCATTGATCTGGATGTCGATCCAGCCCGGAGAAACGCACAACCCGTTCAGGTCGACCACCGGAGTGTCTTCCGGCAGGGGGGCGGCGGCGAATGCGCCTACGCCGAGAATGATTCCATCGTCGAGATC
>DAOUGY010000151.1:0-5170 GCA_034428975.1 Anaerolineaceae bacterium
CGCGGCGAACGCTATTTCGGTTACCTGTGGTGGCCGTATGTGCTGGGGCTGGGGCTGGCGTTGATTGTTGCCTCGCTGTTCGTTCGCGCCGATTGGCTGTCGGCCCTGCTGGGCGCGCTGGGTGCGTCGCTGGCGTGGGGCGCCACTGAGTTGAAAGAGCAAGCCGTACGCAGCGAATTGGGCTGGTATCCTTTCCGCGCGAAGAAAATTCTGCCCCCCGGCGCAAAAACCATCCGCAAGTGGCCCGCCCCGCATCTGTAACCTGAATCCCCACCGCCGTCCCTGGCGGCGCCCGCTTCATGCGGGCTTGGGATGACTTGCCAAAGCCTGATTGATTTGTGCCCCCGTGCCCCGACGATGAACCCGGCTACCCGTCAACAGCGATGAGTTGCCCCGAATATTCTGTCCACTGTCCACTTCTTCCGACCCACTTCTTCCCTGCACTTCGCCATTTTTCGGGTAAAATGCATCTATCCTAAAAGGAAAAGGTGTGCTGAATCCATGAGCGACCTGATCACCCCCGAGATTTTCAACCATCTGGTGGACCTGGCTGCGCTGGAACTGGACGAACAGGAAGCCGAATACCTGCGCCGCCAGTTGAACAACCAGCTTAAATCCATCCAGGAACTGGAAGCCATTCCCTTGAGCAGCGACGTACAAATCACCTCGCACGGCGTGCCCTACACCGCGGCCACCAGCCCCGCCCTGCGCGAGGACACCTGGCAGCCTTATGAAGACCCGGCCGGCATCCTGGCCCAGGCGCCGGAAACCCAGGACGGCATGTTCGCCGTTCCCGATATCCCCCACACCACCCTGGAATGAGCGCCATGGAATTATCCGACCTCTCTGCCTACCAATTGACCCGCCTGCTGCGTCAAAAGCAGACCTCGGCGGAAGAAATCACCCGCGCGCACCTCAAGCGCATCGAACAGGTCGACGGCCGCCCCGGTTCGCTCGATTCCGGCGCGCCCCTGCCCGAAGACGCCCACAAAGTTCACGCTTTCATCTCCCTCACCGCCGAGCGTGCCCTCAACCAGGCGCGCGCCGTGGATGCCCGCCTGGCCGCCGGTGAAGACCCCGGCCCGCTGGCCGGCGTGCCCTTCACCGTCAAAGACATTCTGTGCGTCAAAGACACCTACTCCACCGCCGCCTCACGCATCCTGGGCAATTTCAAAGCGCCCTACACCGCCACCTGCGTGCAGCGCATGGAAGACGCCGGCGCCGTCATGCTGGGCAAAGTCAATTTGGACGAGTTCACCTACGGCTCCTCCAACGAATCCTCGGCCTTTCAGCCCAGCCCGCGCAACCCGTGGGATACCTCCCGCGTGCCGGGCGGATCGTCGGGCGGCAGCGCCGCATCGGTCGCCGCCGGTGAAGCCCCGCTCTCCATCGGCACCGACACCGCTGGTTCCATCCGCCAACCGGCCGCCTATTGCGGCGTGGTTGGCCTCAAGCCCACCTACGGGCGCGTCTCGCGCTACGGCCTGATCGCCTTCGCCTCCTCGCTAGACTGCCCCGGCCCCATCGCCCGCGACGTGACCGACGCCGCCATGATGCTGCAGGTCATCTCCGGTCCCGACCGCCATGACAGCACCGCCGCCGTGGTGGACGTGCCGGATTATCTGCGCGGGCTGGAAGACGGCGTGCGCGGCATGCGCATCGGTCTTTCGCCCGATTACTTCCGCATCACCTTCCCCGACCCGCAAACCGGTGAGCTGCGCGAACAGCCCATGCCGCGCGAAATCAGCGCGGCCGTGTACGCCGCCGCCGATGCGCTGGCCAAAGCCGGCGCCGAAATCGTCGAGGAAGTCCCCATGCCCAACACGCGCTTCGGCATTCCAGCCTACTTCGTCATCAGCCGCGTCGAAGCCGCTTCCAACCTGCACCGCTACGACGGCGTCAAATACGGCTTCCGCACGAGTGAGCGCGTCACCGACCTGCGTCAACTGTATAAGAAATCGCGTGCCCAGGGCTTTGGCCTGCAGCCCAAGCTGCGCATCCTGATGGGCATGTACGTCAGCGCGGCGCAGTACTCCGAGCAGTATTACAATCGCGCGCTGCGCGTTCGCACGCTCATCCGCCAGGACTATGACCAGGTCTTTGACCCGGCCGGCAAGTACCGCCTGAACGCCCTGCTGACCCCCACCACCCCCACCACTGCCTTTGAAATGGCCGCCGTCTACGGGGATTCGGTGCTGATGCAGTACGCCGACCAGCTGGCCGTACCCGCCAACCATGCCGGCATCCCGGGTGTTTCCCTGCCCGGCGGCCTGGACGCGCAAAACCTGCCCATCGGCATCCAACTGCTCGGCCCCGATTTTTCCGAAGCCGAGCTGCTGCGCATCGGCCGCGCCTACGAAATGGCCACCGCCGACGCCGATTGGCGCAAAGTCCGCCCGCAGGTGCTGCGGTAAGCCAAGGAGGGAATGATGCCTGAATACGAAGCCGTTATCGGTCTGGAGACCCACATCCAGCTCAACACCACCACCAAAATCTTCTGCTCCTGCAAAGCCGATTCGTGGGTGGACGCGCCCAACACCAACATCTGCCCGGTGTGCTGCGGCCTGCCCGGCGTGCTGCCGGTGCTGAACAAGGCCGTGGTGGAAAAAGCCGTGCTGCTGGCCCAGGCCATGCAAGCCGAATTGCGCCCGCTCTCGTTCTTCGATCGAAAAAATTACTTCTACCCCGACCTGCCCAAGGGCTACCAGATCTCGCAATACGACATGTCGCTGGCGCGCGGCGGGCACATCGAGCTGCCCATGCCCAACGGCGACAAGCGCCTGGTGCGCATTTGGAAGCTGCACATCGAAGAAGACGCCGGCAAGACCAAGAACGCCGGCAAAGAACGCTACATCGACTTCAACCGCTGCGGCGTGCCGCTGGTGGAAATGGTCACCGCACCCGACCTGCGCTCGGCCGATGAAGCCGCGCAGTACCTCATCCGCCTGCGCCAACTGCTGCGCTGGCTGGGCATTTCCGAAGCCGACATGGAGAAGGGCCACCTGCGCTGCGACGCCAACGTCTCCATCCGCCCCAAAGGCGCCGACTTCTTCAACCCCAAGACGGAAATCAAGAACGTCAACTCGATCGACGCCGTGCGCGACGCCATCGAGCATGAGATCGAACGTCAGACGCGCGAAATGGACGCCGGGCGGCGCATTGAGGCCTGGACGCTGGAATGGGACGAAGACGCCCAGGTGCTGAAGAAGATGCGCTCCAAAGAAACCGAAGCCGATTACCGCTACTTCCGCGAGCCGGACCTGCTGCCCATCCGCCTGACCGATGAATGGCGCGAGGCCATCCTATCCGCCTTCCCCGAGCTGCCCCTGGCGCGCCGCGCGCGCTTCATCGAGCAGTACGGTCTTCCCGAATACGACGCCGAAATCCTCACCTCGGAACGCAAGCTCTCCGATTACTTTGAGCAAGCCGTGCGGGCGTACGGCGGCGATCCCAAGCGCGTCTCCAACTGGCTGATGAACGACATCCTGCGCATGCTCAACGACCGCGGCCTGACCGCCGATCAGTTGAAGCTGACCCCCGCCTACCTGGCCGAGCTGCTCAAGCTGGTGGACGGCGGCACGATTAACATTTCCACCGGCAAGGCGCTGCTGACCAAAATCGAAGAGACCGGCAAGTCCCCCGCGCAGATCGTGCAGGACGAAGGCCTGGCCAAGGTCAGCGACGACAGCGCCATCCGCGCGGTGTGCCAGGAAGTGCTGGCGGAAAGCCCCAACGAAGTGGCCGCTTTCCGCGGCGGCAAGGTCACGCTGCTCGGCTGGTTTGTCGGCCAGGTGATGAAGAAGATGCGCGGCAAAGCCGACCCCAACATGGCGCGCACCATCCTGGAAGAATTGCTGCAGTAATCCCGGAACCTTGACCACCGGAGCGCAGTCCAAACTTTGGGCTGCGCTCTTTTGATGCCTGCGCGGTACAATCAACGCATGATCCATAACGATCTGACCGCACGCCCGGCACAGGCATCCGACGCCCCCGCCATTCGCGCCCTGATCCACCGCGTGGGCATCAACCCCACCGCACTGGACTGGCGGCGCTTCCGGGTCATCACCGGCCCCGCCGGCCAACTTCTCGCCTGTGGCCAGATCAAGCCGCACGGCGACGGCACGCGCGAGCTGGCTTCCATCGCCGTGCAGCCTGAATGGCAGGGGCGCGGCCTGGGCAAGGCCATGATCGCCGCCCTGTTGCGTGAAAATCCGCCGCCGCTGTACCTCACCTGCCGCAGTGGCTTGAAGGGATATTATGCGCGCTTCGGCTTTGCCGAAGTCGCCGATGCCGACCTGCCGCTCTATTTCCGGCGCATCCGGCGGCTGTTCGCCCTGTATCGCCGTTTGTTCAAACCCGCCGAAGATCTGGCCGTCATGAAATTGGATGAATCTCCAATTCTCCTTTGAAACGCTGTAACTTTTCCGCTCCAAATACGACTATATAGATAATATACGGTACATTTAGTCAAAGGAGCATGAACTGTGAAAACCGAGAAACGCAATATCTTATTCATTTTCAGCACCCTCGTCGTGCTGGGTTCGTTAATCCTCAGTGCTTGTGCCACCCCGGCGCTGGCCGCTCTCACCGAAGCCGAACAGAAAACCGCCACCCAGGCGTCCAAACTGCAGCTCGGTGAAGTGAAATTCAGCGGCGCAATTTCCGAAATCAGCGCCACCAGCGTAACCGTGGAAGGCGTGGTTTTCCGCGTGGATGCGCAAACCCAATTGGCGCAGGGACTAAGCGCGGGGCAGCCCGTCAAGGTGCAAGCCTTACTGCTGCCCGACGGCTCGCGCTACGCGCTTTCGGTCAGCCTGAATGACAGCCCGACCAGCGACAATGAATTCGAGTTCTACGGCACCGTGCAGGCCATCGACAGTGCGTCCTGGATGATCGCCGACCAGTTGGTGAAAATCGACGGCGTGACTCAGATTGACGCCGGCATTGTGGTGGGTGACGTCGTCAAAGTGGAAGGCTTTTTGCAGGATGGCAGCCTGCTGGCCAACAAGATCGAAAAAGATGGCGACTCTGACCCGGTTTCCACAGAGACCGCCGTAGCCCCCGGTGACAAAGTGGAAGTCACCGGCACGCTCGAAGCCATCAACGGCGAGGTGTATGTGGTCGGCGGTATCAACTACCTCACCAACAGCTCTACCGAAATTAAAGGCAC
>DAOUGY010000152.1:0-3315 GCA_034428975.1 Anaerolineaceae bacterium
CAACGTGCAACAGCAGGTCGGCTTCGGCGATTTCCTCCAGGGTGGCGCGAAAAGCGGCGACCAGTTGGGTGGGCAGTTTTTGGATAAAGCCGACGGTGTCGGTGAGCAAGGCGAGATGACCGCCCGGCAAAGCGATGCGCCGGGTAGTGGGGTCAAGTGTGGCGAAAAGCTGGTCGGCGACATAGACATCGGAGCGCGTCAGGCGATTGAGCAAAGTGGATTTCCCGGCATTCGTGTAGCCAACAAGCGCAATGACCGGGATTTGCGAGCGCTTGCGCTGCGCACGGTAACGCATGCGGTGCGCCCGAACTTTTTCGATCTCCTCTTTCAAATGCGAAATACGCTGACGCACATCTCGGCGGTCCACTTCCAACTGGGTTTCGCCGGGGCCGCGCAGACCGACCCCACCGGTGGAGCCGGTACGTCCGCCACCGCCGCCGGCCTGACGCGCCAGGTGCGTCCATGCACGGGTCAGGCGGGGCAGGCGGTATTCGTACTGGGCCAATTCCACCTGGAGGATGCCTTCGCGCGTGGAAGCGTGCTGCGCAAAGATGTCCAGGATTAGCGCGGTGCGGTCGAGAACACGGATGTGATCTCCCAACCGCTCTTCCAGTTCGCGTTGGTGGCGCGGGGACAATTCGCTGTCGAAGATGACGACCTGTGCCAGAACATCCTCGGCCAGCATTTTCAATTCTTCCACTTTGCCCGATCCAATAAACGTATCGGCGTTGATTTGGTCCAACCGCTGGGTTAATTCACCGACAACTTCCAGGCCGGCGGTATCCGCCAGAAGAGCCAGCTCTGTCAGCGAATCTTCCAGTGAAAGCAAGGTATCCTGCCCGCGAAGCTCGGCGCCAACCAGGAAAGCGCGCTCACGCGGCAAGCGGGTGGGTTCAGTCGTTTTCTTTGCCATGATTAGAAATCCCTTTTGGGTCCATCGAACCAACGAATAAGCACAGACCTGGCGGAGAAGCACAGGACGAAAATCATACTCGGAGCGTGGGGGTTAGTTTATTTCACCATTGGAGGTATGCGTTTCTGCAATCAAAGATGCAAACAGACGGGCGGCGCGTGAATCAGGCGGTTCCTGACGAACCGGCAGGAGCACATGGAATGTGGAACCGGGGCATTCTTTTTCGTCATAACCGGGTGATTCCACCCAGATGGCGCCGCCGTGCGATTCGATGATGCCGCGGGCGATGCGCAGGCCAAGGCCCGGCCCGCCGCCCTTAAATTTGGTTTTCCCGCTGGAGTGCAGCGCGGCATTTCCCAGGCGGGAAAACGTCTCAAAAATGATGGACATATCCGATGGAGCAATGCCAATGCCAGTGTCGGTGATGGTAGTTTCGATAAACCCGGGCAGTTTGCGGCCTTCGATGATGATAGTTCCACCATCAGGCGTGTACTTCACGCTATTCGACAGAATATTGCGGAACACTTGCAGCAGGCGTTCCGGATCGGCAAAGGTCATTTCCGAGCTGCCGGGGAAATCGCGTATTTCGAGGGTGAGGCTGCGGTCGCGCAAAACAGCACTGAACTCGGTGTGTAAAATAGAAAAAAGGCGATTGATCCAAACCGGTTGAAAATTGAGTGACAACAGGTTGTTGTCCAGCAGAGAGACATCGATCATGTCGTCAATCAATGCTTGCAGGCGGCGCGTTCCGTTGTGGATGCCGTCGATCAGCATTCGATCCATTTCGGCGGAGGCTTTCTTCTCCCAGGATTCACGCAGCATCGCGGCATACCCTTCGACGAGAGTGAGCGGGGTGCGCAGTTCGTGCGCGGCGACGGAGATAAAATCCGATTTACTGCGGTCGAGACGTTCCAAGGCTTGGCGGGCTGCATTCAACTGGTTGGTGATGTAGGTGATTTTGGCCTGGGTTTCGTAGTTGGCGCTTTGCACGAGCATCGTTTCGAGATGGGGGTAAAGGGCGCTGATAAGGGTCAACGCATCGCCTTCGGCCAGCGATTCACGGCAAGTTTCCAGCATGGTGGCGTTGATGGTGCGGACGAACTCCACCAAACTGCTGGCGCCGGATTCGAGGTCTGTACTGGTCATGACTTCCGACCAGCCCTGCAGAAGTGGGTTGAGCCAGGATGGGTCACCGGTTTGCATCACCTGTTCCAGCAAACTGAAAAGACGGTCCATCTCCTCGCGCAAATCGTCACGCAGGGTCATACCGCGGGTGAGCGCGTGAGTGACGCGCTGAAGCCAGGCGGAGCGTATGGCATGGAGCAGTTCGATTTCGTGCATACCGTATAAGTTTACGTCAGGTTGCCGGTTTTGCCAATTGGCGCGGCGGTTGGAAAATGGCTATCGTGAAATGAGCCAGTGAGTTAGTGTCAGACCGACGACTTCAAGGCTGTCGGGGGAGACTTTATCCAGCGTGTCCTGCTGTGTGTGCCAGTAGGGATAGTCAAAATCGATGATATCCACGGCCGGAATGCCGGCTTTAATGAACGGGATGTGATCGTCCAGGATGGAGTGCCTGGCTTCCGGGATAAATTGATCGCCATAGCCGGACTGCGCAGCGATGGCCCAGATGACATGCATAGTGTCCATATCCGAGTTGCGCTCGAAATACAGGTTCAAATCGGTGTCGCCGATCATATCGATGATGACCGCGACGGATGGTTTTTCAACCATACTCTGGACAAACAAGTCTGCCCCGACGCTCCAGGATTCCCACCCGGGGAGATCACCCTGATCTTCGGCGTCAAAGAAAACCAGCCAGACTTGATCATTGAGCGTATCGGGCAGGGTGCGGGCCAGTTCCAACAAAACAGCCACGCCCGAAGCGCCATCGTTTGCGCCGGGCACGGGCTTGGCGCGCAAGTCGGGGCGGATTTCCTGGCTGGACTGCAAGCGAGTGTCGTAGTGCGCCCCCAGCAGCACGATCGGACCGTTACCCCCCCGGCGCGCGAGGATGTTCCGAACAGGAAGACCATTGTGTGCAGCTTCCTGCACTTCAGTCGTCCAGCCGGCAGCGCGCAACTCGCTCATAATCCAGTCGACGGTTTTCGCATGGGCATCACTGCCCGGTGTGCGCGGACCGAAATCGACCTGACGTTGGACATCCTGAAATGCTCGTTCGCCCGAAAACATCACGGCGCGATTTTGCATGGCGGCCTGGAGCAAAGCCGTGGAGGCGATCAGGGCCAGGACGAATACGAGAATCAGGACCAGGCGGGTGATTTTGTTCATGATTCCTCCATGGAAGGCAAAAAGCGCTGCAATTCCGCCAGGGCGCGTTGGCTGTACGCGGCGCCGCGGTTGCGTTTACCTCGAACGGGGAGATCCAATGGCGGCATCAA
>DAOUGY010000153.1:0-6448 GCA_034428975.1 Anaerolineaceae bacterium
GTTCGCCCAGGCGCATCTTCATGCCGGTTGATTCGGGGTAGCGGTCGGGCAGGAAGTTGTGATAAATCAACACCGGCACTTGGGGGTCTTGCTGCCAGACGGTGGCGCGAATCACCACCGGCAGTGCGGTGGGCGTGGGCGGCAGGGTAGCGGTGGGGCTGGGCGCCGCCGTGGGCGTGAGGTTTGGCGCGGCGGAGGGCGGCGGCGTAGGTTCGGGGGCCGGCCGTGGGGCCGGAGCGCAGGCTGCCAAAAGCAGAAGCGCGGCAAGGAGCAGGGTTCGCTGGAAGGACATGCGAGTGATTATATCAAAGAGGCCCGACCGGCGGGCTGAATGCACTGCGGCACATCCAACAAAGCGTTGTTGACCGTGCGTCCGACTTCGTAGACGTGCATGTCGTCGGCGGGGTAGGGCGCCAGCAGGCTGTGCAGGCGCGCGGCGGGCGCTGGTGAGAGCCATTCCCAGCAGTCCGGCGCGGTGAGAATCACCGGCATGCGCTCATGCACCGGCGCGACCCGCGCGTTGGCCGCGGTGGTGAGGATGGTGCAGGTTTGCAGCTCACTGCCTTCCGGCGATTGCCACTGCTCCCACAAGCCGGCGAAGGCGAACGGTTTGCCGCCCTTGCGCTGGAAAAGAAACGGCGTGGACGGCCCGCGCTGGCCGGATTGGCGCTGCCACTCGTAAAAGCCGTTGGCCAGGATCAGACAGCGGCGGCGGGCGAAGGCGCTGCGAAAGGACGGCTTTTCGGCCACCGTTTCGGCGCGCGCGTTGATCAGCCTGGCGCCGATGCTGATGTCTTTGGCCCATGAGGGCACCAGTCCCCAACGCATAAAGGTCACGGCGCGCGAGGTGGCGTCGCTCACCAGCGCCACCGGCTGGCTGGGGGCGATGTTATAGCGCGGCGCCCACTCGATGGGGAACTCGCCCACGCCCAGTTCTTCCTGAAAGTCCGCGGGGTCGAGAAACAGGGTAAAACGACCGCACATGATTATCCTCCTGAACTGCGAAACCGCCCGCATGGCGTCTCTGGTTAAGATTATAATTGCTTTATCAACGTTCAGAGAGGACCGTCATGCCAAACCCGTTAGTGGAATGCATTCCCAATTTCTCCGACGCGCGGCGTCCGGAAGTGATTGAAGCGATTGTGGAAGCGATGAAGTCCGTGCCGGACGTGCACATCCTCGACCGTCACTCCGATCTGGACCACAACCGCACGGTGATCACGTTCGTCGGTTCGCCGGCGGCGGTGGAAGAAGCGGCCTACCAGGGCATCGCCCGCGCGGCGCAGTTGATTGACCTGAACCAGCACACTGGCGCCCACCCGCGCATCGGCGCGACGGACGTGGTGCCGTTTGTCCCCATCAGCGACATCACCATGCAGGAATGCGTGGAAATGGCACGCCGCCTGGGCAAGCGCGTGGGCGAGACGCTCAACATTCCGGTCTACCTGTACGAGGAAGCCGCCACCCGCCCGGAGCGGACGGGGCTGGAGAATATCCGCCGCGGGCAGTACGAAGGCCTGAAGGAAGAGGTCCTCACCAACCCCGAACGCAAACCAGATTTTGGCCCGGCAGAACTCGGCCCGGCCGGCGCGACCGTGATCGGCGCGCGCCAACCGTTGATTGCCTTTAATGTGTACCTGACCACCTCGGACGTGAGCATTGCGCAAAAGATTGCCAAGGCGCTGCGTCACAGCTCCGGCGGCCTGCGCTATGTAAAGGGCATGGGCGTGCTGGTGGAAGGGCGCGCGCAAGTCTCGATGAATCTGACCAACTACCGCCAGACGCCCATCGCGCGCGTGGTGGAAATGATCCGGCGCGAAGCGCAGCGTTACGGCGTGGGCGTGCACCACAGCGAACTGGTCGGGTTGATCCCGCAGGAAGCGCTGGTGGATGCGGCGGTCTGGTACACCCAGTTGGATCAGTTTGAGCCGGAACAGGTGCTGGAACAGCGCCTGTATGCCGTGATGCGCGAAGCGCCCGCAGCCGCGGCCGCCCAGCCGGACTTCATCGACGCCTTGGCCGCGCCCACGCCCACCCCGGGCGGCGGATCGGCGGCGGCACACACGGGCGCGGCCGCGGCGGCCCTGGTGGCGATGGTGGGACGCCTGACCACCGGCAAAAAGAAATACGCCGCGGTGGAAACCCAGATGTGGGAAATGATCGAAAAGGCGGAAGCTCTGCGCGCGCAGTTGACCGCCGCGGTGCAGGAAGACGCCGATTCGTTTGAGGGCTTTATGGCGGCCACGCGCCTGCCCAAAGATACGCCCGAGCAGCAGGATGCGCGCACGCGCGCGATGGACACCGCCACGCTGCATGCCGCCGAAGTGCCGCTTAAGGTGGCCGGGCTGGCGGTGCAGACCATGTGCCTGGCGCTGACAGCCGCCACGCTGGGGAACCTGAACGCCATTTCCGACGCCGGTTCGGCGGGCGCGTTGGCCCGCGCGGCGTTGGGCAGCGCGGCGCTGAATGTGCGCATCAACGCCAACGGTCTGAGCGACCCTGCTCCGGCACGCCCGCTGCTGGCCGAACTGGACCGGCTGGACGCCGAGGCCATAGAGCTGTACGAAAATCTGCGAAAGGCATTGATGGAGCGCGCCGGACTGGCGACAGCGGGTTAGCGCGCTGTGGATCGCATGACACAAAAAATCAACCGGATGATGATTCTGGGGCTGCTGCTGGCACTCCTCACAGCGGCCTGTCAGAACGCGGCAACCGGCGCGGGTACCGCCGCGCCCACAGCGCTGCCGACTTCAATTCCGCCCACCGCCACGCCGCAGCCGGCGCGCGAGGTGTGGCTGGCGCCGTATATCCCCGCGGCGCTGCGCGATTCGCTCACCCTGCCGGACGGCTGGACGGTGACGGAAGCCGCCGCGTCAGACAGTGTGCGGTTGGAGGTGGGGCAATCGCGCCCTGCGGCGACCTGGGTGTTCGCGCTGGCGGCGCCTTTCTTTACGGTCCGCGACGGCATTGGCCTGAGCGACCTGCAAACGATCTGGCAGGGCGGCGAGTCGGATACCTTTGGCGGGCAGTACCTGATCATGGACGAGGCCACCCGCGGCGCGCTGGATGCGCTGTGGGGCCCGCCGGCCGGCGAGCGCGTGCGCGTGATGCCCGCCGGTGAGCTGTTGACCTTCGCGTGGAACGAGGAATCGCCTTCGTGGGCCATTCTGCCGTTCGATACGCTGGAGCCGAAGTGGAAAGTGCTGCAGGTGGACGGCGTTTCGCCGCTGTGGAAGAATTTTAACCCGGCGGGCTACGGTTTGAGCGTGCCGTTTTCTTGGGAAGGCGACCCGCAGCGGGTGGATGCGCTGGTGAACGCCGGCGCGCAATGGACGGCGACCAACCGCGACCCGGCCAAAATGACCACGCTGGTGATGACCGGCGTGACGGCGCTGGTGCGCGGCACCGCTGCCCTGATGGAATTGAAAGGCATGACCTATCCGGCGCTGGATATCGGCGCGCTACTGCGCGAAGCGGATGTGACCCATATCAGCAACGAGATTCCTTTCAGCCCGCTTTGCCCGCCGCCTTCGCCCAATACCGGGTTGGTGTTTTGCAGCCAGCCGGAGTACATCGAGCTGCTCGAATCGGTCGGCGCGGATGTGATTGAGCTGACCGGCGACCACTTTGCCGATTGGGGTCCGGAAGCCATGCTGTACACGCTGGACATGTACAAGCAGCGCAAATGGCCGTATTACGGCGGCGGCGCCAATCTGGAAGAAGCGCGCATGCCGCTGCTGATGGAACACAACGGCAACAAATTTGCCTTTTTGGGCTGCAACGGCAAACCACCCGGTTATGCCACGGCCAGCGCCACCAACCCCGGCGCCAATCACTGCGATTTTGATTACCTCGACCGCGCCATTCCGGCGGTGAAGGCCGAAGGCTACATTCCCATTGTGACCTTCCAGCACGTTGAGTATTATTCGTATACCATATACCCGCAGTTGGAGCAGGATTTTCGGCGGGTGGCGGCCGACGGCGCGGCGATTGTCAGCGGCAGCCAGGCGCATCAGCCGCACGCCATGGAGTTTTACGACGGCGCGTTTGTGCACTACGGGTTGGGCAACCTGTTCTTTGACCAGATCAAAGAGGGCCTGCCCCAGCAGCAGGCGTTCATTGACCGACACGTTTTTTACGACGGACGCTACATCGGCACCGAACTGATCACCATTCGCTTTATTGACCTGGCGCGGGCGCGTTTTATGACGTTGGACGAACGCCAGGATCTGCTCAAGACCGTTTTCGGCGTCAGCCGCTGGTAAGGGTAGCGATGATCTTTGAGAACCGGGAGGCACGTATGGGCATCAAATCGGACGGTTGGATCCGGCGCATGGCGCTGGAGCATGCGATGATCGAGCCGTTTGTCGATCATCAGAAGCGCGACGGGGTCATTTCCTACGGCCTGTCCTCGTACGGGTACGATATCCGCGTGGCGGATGAGTTCAAGATATTCACCAACGTGTATTCCGCGGTGGTGGACCCCAAGCATTTCGATGTGCGTTCGATGGTGGATTTCAAAGGCGATGTGTGCATCATTCCGCCCAACTCGTTTGCGCTGGCCAAAACGGTGGAGTATTTCCGCATTCCACGCGACGTGCTGACGGTGTGCGTGGGCAAGAGCACTTACGCACGCTGCGGCATCATTGTTAACGTGACGCCCTTTGAACCGGAATGGGAAGGCTATGTAACGTTGGAAATTTCCAATACCACGCCGCTGCCGGCCAAGATTTATGCCAATGAGGGTATCGCCCAGGTGTTGTTCTTCGGCGGCGACGAGGTGTGTGAGGTGTCGTACAAAGACAAGAAAGGCAAATATCAGGGGCAGATGACGATTGAACTGCCCCGACTGTAGCCATCGACGGAGTGAAACCAAATGAGTGATTTGACCCATCCCGATATGCCGATGCCGGATGAGCCGGTTTTGCTGGATCTGCATGCGCTGGAAGCGGTGCGCGGACTGCAGACCCCGGATGAGCCGGACTTCCTCGATGAATTGATTGGGATGTTCCTGGAGGATGCCGCGGCGCACCTGTTGACGATCCATACCGCGGTCGTGACCGAGCAATGGGAGACGCTGCGCAATACGGCGCACGCCCTCAAAGGCTCGGCGGCCAATTTGGGCGCGCGCCGGTTGGCGGTGGTGTGTTTGCGGCTGGAGCAGGCGGCGGGCGATCCCGCGCAGGTGACGGGGCTGTTGGATGAGTTTGAAGAGGTGCTGGCACAGACATGCCTGGCGCTGAACGAATTTTGACGGAATGTCTGCGAATTTCTTGACGCCGGCCGCGGCTTCTGATAAAATATTGACCGTTGCCCCCATGGTCTAGCGGTTAGGACACGGCCCTTTCAAGGCCATAACAGGAGTTCGAGTCTCCTTGGGGGCACCAAGAGAAAATCCCCGTTAAAGGGGATTTTTGATTTAAACAGCCCTTTCATCCCATCGAGGGATGCTAAGGCCATAACAGGAGTTCGAGTCTCGTCACCCTGCGGGTGCGCTTCGCGTGGGGGCACCAAAACGAAAATCCCCGTTCAGGGGGTTTTTGATTTAAGCAGCCAATGAAGCCCTCATCCCCCGGCTCCTTCTCCTTAAAAAACAGGCGGGGGGTGGATATCGTGATTAACAATTCTTAGGCTCAATTTTTCGCTTATTTCTGTTTCGGAGCGATGCCGGAGACGGTGGTTGGATCAGATTGAAAGGAGTAACAGTCGGGTGCGTGTTTTCCGGCTATCTTTGTGAATCTGCGTTGATCCGTGGTTTTACGTCTTCGATGTGCAATTGAAGAAACCGTGAGATATCGTGCAGCGATTCAACCGCCTGGGGCAAGTCCAAAAAAAGCTGCCAGACGTGCCACATGCGTGGATAAATCTCTAACCGCACCTCGACGCCGTCGGCTTTTGCCCGGTCCGTGATCCGGATGGCGTCCTCGCGTAGGATCTCATCTTCGCCAACGTGAATCAACAATGGCGGTAGGCCGTGCAAATCACCAAACACGGGCGAGATCAACGGATTGCGGAGGTCGTTTTTGGCCACGTAGGAATCGGTGTAGAGCCTCATGGCTTTGGGGGTCAACACCGGATCATCAAACTTTTGATCCGGACCGCCTTTGGGCGCCATGTCGGTGACCGGGGAAAGGCAGGCGCCCGCTGCCGGCAGGGGTATGCCGCTGTCGCGCAGTTTCATCATGGTGGTGAGGGTCAGGTTGCCGCCGGCGGAATCGCCCGCGATCACGATATTCTGGGCCGCAAACCCCTGTTCCAGCAACCAGCGATAGGCATTCACGCCATCGTCCACCGCAGCCGGGAATGGGTGGGCCGGCGACAGACGATAATCCACCATCAGGATGCGCAGGCGCATTTCCTGGGCCAGATAGGCGCCCATTTGAAGGTGCAGAGGGTTTAATCCATAAATGAATCCGCCGCCGTGAAAATAGAGCAGTACCCGCTCCGG
>DAOUGY010000154.1:0-2760 GCA_034428975.1 Anaerolineaceae bacterium
TTCACCATCGCTTCGCGCTGTTCCAGGCGCTCCATGCGGTGATCCACTTCCACACGGCGTTTGTTCAGGCGCTCTTCTTCGCGGGTCACTTCCCCACGCCGGCGGTTGACTTCCGCTTCGGCTTCCTGGGCAATCTTGGCCGCTTTGTCGCGCGCATCCAGCTCAATCGTCAGCGCCTTTTCCGTCGCCTGTTTCACCACGCTGTCCGATTTTTCCTGCTGCATCGCGCGCATGCGCGAAAGAGCAATCCGGGAAACCAGGTACACCACCAGCGCCAAGACCACCAGGTCGCCCACAATCAGCAATGCAATCCAAAATCCATTCATCTCTTCAATCCCTCATTTCCGCATTCGGTAGATCGCCTGCATTCTGCTGCTTCATCTCGTCCCACACCTGGCGCACGACCGGTGCGATGGTTCCGTAAGGAAAACCGCGGCGGGCCAGAAAGCCGCCCAGCTTGTCACGAAACATCTGCCAGTCCAGACCCGCCAATCGGCGGGCGTAGCGTCTGGCAGCCTCATACGCCAGGATCGAGTCCTCGGCAGCATCGTTTAAGGCGTCGTCAATGACATCCTCCGCCACCCCCTTCTGTCGCAGTTCCAGGGCCATCACCCTCCGGCTGCGCGGTCGAAACGTCGAACGGTTGTCAATCCAGTCGGCGGCGAATTGCTCATCGCCGATCAGGCGATTGTCTTTCAACCGCTGCACAACGGCATCCGTTTGCTCGTCGTCAAAACCGTGCTCGCGCAGTTTTTGGCGCACTTCTTTTTCCGAACGTGCGCGGTGCGAAAGGAAACGCAGCGCCTTGACGGTAGCCACTTCCAGCGCATCCTGATGCTGCAACGCGGCAATTTTCTCTTCCGTCAGGATTTGCCCGATGCTTAACCAGGCCGCCACAATGCGCGCCAGCCCAAAAGCGTATTCCCCGTCCAGGTAGACGCTGATGCGATTGGGGTTGCGCTTTTGCGCCTTCAGCGCGGTGATCTTTCGCTCCATAAACAAAAACTCACAGCCACAGAACTGCCGCGCAGTTCGGGTTGTGAGATTCAGGAGTAAAGCAGGCGCCTGCGGAAATAGCCCGCAAGCCTCATTCTATGGAGTGAGGTTTAGATGGTTCCCTAAAAGCCGGAAGGCAGGCTTACCCAAATCGTTAACCCTTCCCTGTGTGCCTGTTGCCGGATCTGAATCCATGCCAGATCATCCGCTGCCAATCATCCCACAGACCGCATAAACCTGGAGTCCAGCGTCCATGCATTCATCTACGGCGTCAGAGTCACAACCATCCAAAACTCCCGCAACGGCGAGAGATCAAACCCTGCTTGAACCAAAATCACCAACCCGAGACCGCTATCCCATAATAATATGAAATGGGAAGGCAGGAATATCAAGAATACAGAAATGATTATACATTAAACTATCCGAACCTTCCATAGTTTTTTCCGATTTCGTCAAATTCACCGGTTTTCACCCCATTTTGGCGCGTTTCAATCCCGTCCCCGCTCTATTTCTGGCGTGGTAACCCGCATCGCCGGGGGCAGGCGGTGGTACACTATGCATAATTGGCGCGCCACCCGAGGTGCGCACAGAAAGGGCAGCCCCGATGAACCATGTCACCCGCGAAGATGCGCTCGAATACCATCACCTCGATGGAAAACCCGGCAAGCTGGCCGTGGTGCCCACCAAGCCGCTCGATACCCAGCGCGACCTAAGCCTGGCCTACACCCCCGGCGTGGCATCACCGGTGCTGGAAATCGATCGCGACCCGCAGCTTGCCTACGAGTACACCGCCAAAGGCAATCTGGTGGCGGTGATTTCCAACGGCACCGCCATCCTCGGCCTGGGTGACCGCGGTGCGCTGGCATCCAAGCCGGTGATGGAAGGCAAGGGCGTGCTGTTCAAGAAGTTTGCCGATATCGATGTCTTTGACATCGAGGTGGACACGCGCGATCCCGAACGGTTGATCGATGTGGTCGCCGCCATTGCTCCCACCTTTGGCGGCATCAACCTCGAAGACATCCGCTCGCCGGAGTGCTTCATGGTCGAGCAGCGCCTGCAAGCCATGCTCGACATTCCCGTCTTCCACGATGATCAGCATGGTACGGCTGTCATTCTGGGGGCCGCGCTGCTCAATGCACTGGAACTGACTCAGCGGCGCATCGATGAGATCAAAATCGTCTTCAGCGGGGCGGGCGCCGCCGGGCTGGCCTGTGCCAACCAACTGGTCAAGCTGGGCGTTCCGCGCGAGCAGATCTTCCTGACGGACGTGGCCGGTCTGGTCTATCACGGCCGCCCGGAGCAGATGTTCCCTGAAAAAGCCGCCTTTGCCCGCGGCGAACGCCCCGCCACCCTGGCCCAAACCCTGGCCGGCGCGGATGTGTTCATCGGGCTGTCGATCGCCAATCTGCTCACCGAAGATATGCTGCGTTCAATGCGCGCTGACCCCATCCTTTTTGCCATGGCCAACCCCGATCCCGAAGTGCGCTACGAACTGGCGCGCGCCTGGCGCCCGGATGCCATTGTTGCCACCGGCCGCTCGGATTACCCCAATCAGATTAACAACGTGCTCGGCTTCCCGTTCATTTTTCGCGGCGCGCTCGACACGCGTGCCTGCGCCATCAACGACGCGATGAAAATGGCCGCTTCACATGCCCTGGCCGAACTCGCCCGCCAGCCCATACCGGCCGGCGTCCTGCGCGCTTACAATTTGGATGCGCTGGAGTTTGGCCGCGACTATCTGGTGCCCAAACCGCTCGACCCGCG
>DAOUGY010000155.1:0-20106 GCA_034428975.1 Anaerolineaceae bacterium
GCGCGGGCAATGCCCCCGGCGGTGATGGCGTAAATATACGCGCCTTCACCAAACCCGGCCTGCGACGTGCGCACTTCCACCAGTTTTTCCCGTTTGAGCGCTTCGAGAATTTGCTCCATCACCCCGGAAAAAGGCAATGCAATTTCTTCGGCAATTTTAAAACCCGAGAGATAGCCCTGAAAATAGAGCACCTTGAGCACCAGGTCTTGCAGCCACAACGGCGAAAGGCCGGTATCTTCCACCCGCGTGATGGGCGGCGGAACAAACCCCGCATTCGTCGCCGCTGGAGCGGCCGGTGGTGTGGTTTTGGATGGAGTGGATCCCGCAGAACCGCTGCGGACAGACATATTGCTCATGCGCTCCTCCCGGATGGGTGACTAGGCGTTGCGGACCCGCCGCAAGCAAATTATAGCACGCCTGCCGGCCGCTCCTTGCCCGAAAGGCGCATCTCTCCTATAATCACCTTATGGAACTTTCGGTAATCATCCCTGCTTATAATGAAGCACAGACGATTGAAGAAATTGTCCGGCGTGTGCATGCCACCAGTCTGGTGCATGAGATCATCATCGTGGATGACGGGTCGGTCGACGGCACCCGGGATATTCTGGCGCGGCTGGATGGCCGGGATACCGTGCGCGTGATTTTGCATGAGAACAACCTGGGAAAAGGCGCGGCGGTGCGCACCGGCATTCAGGCCGCCACCGGTGACGTGGTGTTGATCCAAGATGCCGATCTGGAATACGACCCGCGCGACTACCCCGCCCTGCTGCGCCCCCTGCAGGAGGGTATCGCCGATATCGTCTACGGTTCGCGCTTTTTGGGCGGCGCGCGCCGCCCGATTCTATTCTGGAACATGGTGGCCAACAAGATCCTGACGTTCGTCACCAACATCCTTTACGACAACATCTTGAGCGACATGGAGACAGGGTACAAAGTCTTCCGCCGCGAAAAAGTCATCGATATCCCGCTGCATGCGCGGCGTTTTGATTTTGAACCGGAATTTACCGCCAAGGTGCTGAAACGCAAAATTCGCATCTTCGAGGTGCCCATCACTTTCAACCCGCGCGATTATTCGCAGGGTAAAAAGATCAAAATATGGGATGCCTTCGAAGCGATGTGGACGTTGATCAAGTACCGCTTTGTGGATTAACCGCCGCAGCCGCCGGTTTGGAGCGGATCTGGGCCAGGATGGCCCCGGCCGCGGCCAGCAGCAGACCAAAAATCTCTTTACCGCCCAATCCTTCCCCCAGAAAGACCCAGGCCAGCACGGCGATTTGCACCAGCATGGTGTTGTTGATCATCGCGGTTTCGGCCGCCGCCAGGGTGCGCATCGTGCGATTCCACAGCGTGAAAGCCAGCGCCGTATTCACCACCGCCATCCAGGCCACATTCAGCCAGGCACCGCCGCTCATTGCCGGCATGCCGCCCTCGGTCAACAGTCCGGCCGTCAGCATAAGTGCCGCGCCGACCCCCATCCCGACCACGGTGACGATGATCGGCGGGATATGCCCGGCGCGGTTGATGCCGCGTGCCAGCACCGTGCCGATGGCGTTGGTCGTCATCCCAACCGCCATGAATACCACCCCCAACCACTGGTCAGAAGCAAAACCCACCGGGTAGAAATAAATCACCACGCCGATCAGGTTGATGAGAATGCCCAGGCCCTGCATCCAGCCGGGGGTTTCGCGCAAGAAGGCCACGCCCAAACCCAGCACCACCATCGACGTTAAATTGAGGATCAGACTGGCGGTCGCTGCCGGCAAGTACTTCAACCCCACATACTGCGTGCCCTGCGTCACGGCATAATACAACACACCCAGCAACACCAGCCGCGCCCAGTCGCCGCGCGTCAATGCGCGCAAAGCGGCGCGGTTGGGCGGGGTCAACGCAAAGGGCAGCAAACAGGCAAACGCCAGAGTGTAGCGCAATCCGGCGAACGTTAGAGCCGGCATTTCTTTCAGCCCCAATTTGATCAACACCCAGGAGGTCGACCACAGGAAGGTGACGAAAAGCGCTACCAGCACGGCGCTGCGCTGGGAAAGGTTCTTCATACGGCCAGGGTGTCTTCCACCACCGCCGGCTTGATGTCACGCACGTTGAGCTGCAATGTGACGTTGCCGTTGTAATGGTTTTCCTCAAAGTTGTAGGCGATATCCACCACCTCAGGCAGCGAATCGTACAAATGCCCCTGGCGGAAAGCCACGCACGGGAAGCGCAATCCGTCCTGCTGCACGGTCAGGCGCAGATGCTTGCCGTCGCCCATCTGGCGCGCCTGCACCACCTGCACCCCGCGTGAAGCAAACACCACTTCGGGGTTGCCCTGCCCGGTTGGTTGCAGCCTTTCCAGCGTGCGCGGCAGAATCTGGTTCAATTCCTTCAATCGGATTTCCAGGTCCACCCGCAAAACAGGCTGCAAATCGCGCTCACCCAGCTCACGGTCGGCAATCGCCATCAGGCGTTCTACCAGCGGCGTGATGTTTTCGTTGCGCACGGTGAACCCCGCCGCCAGGGCATGCCCGCCGTGGCGCACCAGCAGATCGGTGCACTCATCCAGCGCGTTGGTGATGTGAAACTCGGGAATGCTGCGGCATGACGCACGCGTGAACTCCTCGCCCACGGCGCCGACCACCGAAGGGCGATAATGCGATTCGGTCAGGCGCGCCGCCACCAGCCCGACCACGCCGGAGTTGAACGCGGGATGGGCGGCAAAGATCAGGTTACGGATTTCACCGGTCAGGCTTTCGGCCGATAGTTGCATGTCCTGCGTCACGCGCTGGCGGTCGCGGTTTTGATTGTCCAGCTTCTGCGCCAGCGGGCCGGCTTCGGCGATCGATTCCGCCATCAGCAGCGCGTAGGCGTCCAGCGCCGATTCCAGCCGTCCGGCGGCGTTCAGGCGCGGACCCAATCCAAAGCCAATGTCGGCCGCGTCAATGCGTGGCAGGTGAATTTGAGCCACATTAGCCAGCGACACCAAACCGGGGCGAAAACCGCGGCGCAATTGCTCCAGGCCGTCGCGCACCAGCATCCGATTTTCACCCTTCAGCGGCACAATATCGGCCACCGTGCCCAGCGCCACCAGGTCCAGCCAGTCGTCCGCCACCACCCCGTCCAGCGGACGGCGCGTGAACAGCGCCTGGGCAATCTTGTAAGCCAGCCCCACCCCGGCCAGGTTTTGATCGGGATACGCATCGCCCGGGCGTTTATGACAAATGACCGCCAGCGCCGGGGGGATTTCATCGTGCGGGTGATGGTGATCGCTGATGATCAGGTCTATGCCCACAGACCGCGCGTGTTCGGCCTCGCGCGGTGAGCGGATGCCACAATCCACCGTCAACACCACGCGCACGCCGGCTTCGGCCAGGTGGTCCAGCGCTTCATTATTCAGCCCGTAGCCTTCGTCAAAGCGGTTGGGGATATAGCCGGTGACGTTGCCGCCCAGGCGGCGCAGCACCTGCACCATCAGTGCGGTGGCCGTCACACCGTCCACGTCGTAATCACCGTACACAGCCATCGCTTCGCCTTCGTCCACCGCGCGCAGCAGCCGATCCACCGCAACGTCCATATCGGTCAGCAGAAACGGATCGCCGCACTCTTCAAAACCGTCCAAAAAATGGCGGGCTTCGTGCGCATCATGCACGCCGCGATTAAACAGAATCTGGCGCATGGGCGCCGTGTACTCGCTTAATGCAAGGTCAACCTCTTCAGGTGGGCGTGGCGCAATATCCCAGCGTTTTTCAGGCGTCATGGATTGGGTTCCTTCCGGAAATTTATTCGTCGAAGTAAAACCGCGGCACGCGTGCGCCCAGGCTGCAGACCACATCGTAATTGAGCGTGCCCCAAGCCTGGCCCACGTCTTCCGCGCGAAGTTCGGCCTCGCCCTGTCTGCCAATCAGCACCACTTCATCTTCCATGCGGGCATCCGGAACGCTGTCCAGTTGCAGCATGCACTGATCCATACAGACGGCGCCCACCACCGGCACGCGTTTTCCGCGCACCAGCGCGCTGTTCACATCCAGCATTCGCCGGAAACCGTCGCCGTACCCCAGCGCCGTCACGCCGATGCGTTCGGCCTTTTGGGTGATATAGCGATGGTTGTAACTGATGCCCTCCCCCGGTGGGACAATCTTCACCGAGGTGAGCAGCGCTTTCCAGCTCAATGCCGGCTCAAAATCCTCCGGCAGGTGTGTTTCCGGCGATGGGTGCATGCCGTACACGGCGATCCCGCAGCGCACCAGATCATAGCGCGCCTGTGGAAAATTGAGCGTGGTGGCCGAATTGGCCGCATGCACCACTGGCGGGCGCAGCCCAACAGCGTTCAGGCTGTCCAGCAGGGTTTCAAACCGCTGCAATTGCGCGGTGGATACCGGCCGGCGCGGTTCGTCGCCGGCGGCAAAATGCGTAAACAGACCGTCCACCTGCAGGCCAGGCAACGTGCCCAGCCAGCGTACAAACTCCACGCCGTCCTCGGCGTCAATCCCCAGGCGGTTCATGCCGGTGTCCACTTTGGCATGCACGTGCAGCACGGTGCCCGCCGCCACGGCCTGGTCCGAAAAAGCCTGAGCCAGTTCCGGCTCATACACCGCGGTGGTGATGTTATTTTTGGCCGCCTCGCCCGCCCACTGCGGGTGCATATACCCCAAAATCAGGATCGGCGTGTCCATGCCGGCTTCACGCACCGAAAGTGCCTCTTCCACGCGCGCCGCGCCCAGCCAGGCCGCCCCGGCATCCACCAACGCGTGCGTCACGGGCAGCAATCCGTGCCCGTAGGCGTTGGCTTTGATCACAGCCATCACCGGCCGTCCGGCCAGTGCGGTCAAGCGCTGATAATTTCTGCGAATCGCCCCCAGGTTAACTTCCAACCAGGTTGATGTTATCGAATTTTGCATTGGGCAAGTATACGCTCGTTGCCCCCTCCGGGCAAGGCCGGAATTTTACCGCACCGCGAGCCTTTCTCCAGTCAACGGTTTTTTCGGCTATAATCGCTGCATACGGCGTCATTTGTGCTTCCGTCTCCTATTTTCGCGCGTTCTTCTGCTCTAAAACTCTCTCTTCCGGGGTACACCCTTCGAATGTCCACCTCATTGCCTTTCCAATTTGAACGAATCGCCCAGGACGGTGATGCTCGCGCCGGCGTGTTTCACACCCCGCACGGCGACATCCCCACGCCCATCTTTGCGCCGGTCGGCACGCAGGCCACAGTCAAGGCCGTCACCCCGGCCCAGTTACACGAAATCGGCGCCAGCCTGGTGCTCTCCAACACCTACCACCTCTATCTGCGCCCCGGCGCCGACCTGGTGGCGGAAATGGGCGGTTTGCACCGCTTCATGAACTGGCCCAATCCCATACTGACCGATTCGGGCGGCTTTCAGGTCTTTTCACTGTCCGACATGCGCCGCATTGACGACGATGGCGTGACCTTCAAAAGCCACATCGACGGCTCCACGCATCGCCTGACGCCTGAAAAAGCCGTTGAAGTGCAGGAAAAACTGGGCGCGGACATCATCATGGCCTTTGACGAATGCGCCCCGCCTTACGACCGCGCCTACAATGAGCGCGCCATGGCCCGCACCCATGCCTGGGTTCGGCGCTGCATGGCGGCGCGTACGCGCGCCGATCAGGCACTCTTCGGCATCGTGCAGGGCGGCGTCTTCCCCGATCTGCGCGCCCAATCGGCCGAATTCATCGCCGCGCTTGACCTGCCCGGCAACGCCATCGGCGGACTGTCGGTCGGTGAGACCAAGCCCGAAATGCACGCCATGATCGAAGTGGTCAACACCATCCTGCCGGCGCACAAGCCGCGCTATCTGATGGGCGTCGGTTCGCCGGAAGATCTGGTGAACGGCATCCTGCGCGGCATCGATATTTTCGACTGCGTGCTGCCCACCCGCCTGGCGCGCCATCAGGCCGCCCTGACCATGACCGGGCGCATCAACTTGATGAACCAGGTCAACGCCCGCGAACACCGCCCGATTGACGAGCAGTGCGGCTGCTACACCTGCCAAAACTACACGCGCGCTTATCTGCGCCATCTGATCGTGGCCAAGGAAATGCTGGCTGCCACGCTGATATCGATCCACAATCTCTTCACCTTGCTCGAACTGGTGCGCCGCGCGCGTCAGGCGATCATCGAACACCGTTATAATCAATTTGCGGCCGACTTCCTGGCCAACTTCACCCCATCCGGCGCGCGCGGGTAACGCCGCGCCGACAAGGAACCTGCCATGACTTTCCTCCAAGCACTGATCCTGGGCATCATCCAGGGCCTGACCGAATTTCTGCCCATCTCCAGCTCGGCCCACCTGGTGCTGACGCCCTACCTGCTCAACTGGTCCATCCCCGAAGCGCAGATTTTCCCCTTTGATGTCCTCGTGCAGCTCGGCACGCTGGTGGCTGTGATTGTCTACTTCTGGAAAGACCTGTGGGGCATCATCACCGCCTTTGTGCGCGGACTGGTGCAACGTCGTCCCTTCGCCGATCCGCAGTCGCGTCTCGGCTGGCTGTTGATTCTGGCCTCGGTACCCGCCGGTCTGGCCGGTGTGCTCATCAAGGATATCGTGGACGCGGCCTTCCACAGTCCCACCGTCACCGCCGGTTTCCTGCTGGTCACCGCCGCGCTGCTGGTGGTGGCGGAAAAAATCGGCCGCCGTACGCGCAGTCTGGAGCAATTGAATTGGAAGGATGCGCTGTGGATCGGCTTTGCCCAGGTCCTGGCACTCTTCCCGGGCGTCTCGCGCTCCGGCTCCACCATCGCCGGCGGCATGACGCGCCACATCGACCGCCGCTCGGCCGGCCGCTTCTCCTTCCTGATGTCCATCCCGGTCATGCTGGCGGCCGGCGGCCTGAGCGTGCTCGACCTGCTCGAGATGCCCGATCTGGCGTCCTTCCTGCCGGTGCTGGCGGTTGGTTTCGTCACCGCCGCCGTGGTGGGCTATTTGAGCATCGCCTGGCTGCTGCGCTTCCTCACGCGAAACACGCTCTACGGCTTCGCCGTGTATTGCGTGCTGCTCTCCGCGCTTGTTTTCGGCGTTTCGCTGCTGCGCGATGCGCAGCCGGCTTCAGCCGAAGCCACCCCAACCCCGCAGGTGATTCAGGTGGAAATGACCCCCACCCTGCGTTGGATGTCGCAGGCCATGAACCTGTGCGCGCAATCTGCTCCGGGGTTGGGCCTGGTGATCCACGAACGCACCGCCGACCAGCTGTCGCTGGCCCACGCCGATGTGAATTTGCGCTGGGGGGAACCGGCTCCGCTGACGGATTATGCCCTGCAATTGGGCAGCGACCGCCTGGCGCTGGTGGCTCACCCGGACGGTCCCCTACAATCCATCACCCGCACGGCGCTGGCCGGCCTGTTCGGCGCCGGCGCCCCAACCTGGCAATCCGTGCAGAGCGCCTGCACGGATTGTGTTTTTTCAACCCTGACTGACGCGCAAGCCGCGCAAGAAATTCACCGCCTGGTCTATTCCGCCGGTGAGGACATCACGGCGCTGTATCATGCTCTGACCGGCGCGTCCGCGGCCATTTCAGCCAATGCATCCATTGTGCCTGATCCGCCCGCCGTGTTGCATACCGCCGCCACCGACCCCGCGGCGCTGGGCTTTATCCCTGCGCGCTGGTTGGATGCCCGTGTGCGCGAGGTGGCGCTGAGCGACGCGCCTGCTGCGCCCTGGCCGGTGCTGGCCATCACCGCTGCCGAACCGCAGGGCCTGTTGCGCGACTGGTTGACCTGCCTGCAGGGCGCGCTGGCCAACTGATGGGAGAGCCGGAATCATGGCGGTCACGTTGATCTTGCGAAAAGAATCGTTTAAACTCGAAGGCCCGCTGCGCATCAGTGAAGCGCTCAAGCAGCTCGGTCTGTCGCCGCTCGCCTACCTGGTGGTGCGCAATGGTGAGCTGCTTAACGAAAATGAAACCTTGCACGACGGCGACGTGGTCAAACTGGTTTCCGTAATTTCGGGGGGCTGAGCATGTATGCCATGCGCTGTCACCGCTGCGACAACCGCGCTGCCATTCGCATGCGCCAGCACCGCATCAACCTGTGCCGCGAGCACTACCTGGAATGGTTCGTCGCCCAGACCCAACGATTTATTGAAAAATACGCCATGTTCACCCGTTCCGAGCGGCTGCTGCTGGCCGTCTCGGGCGGCAAGGATTCGCTGGCGCTGTGGGATGTGCTCGGGCGCCTGGGCTACAACGTGGACGGCCTGTACATCAACCTGGGCATCGATTCGGCGGACGACTACTCCAACGAGTCGCAGCGTTTGACTGAAATCTTTGCCCGAGAGCGCGGCATGAACCTGCATGTGGTCAACGTTGCCGGCGAATACGGCGAAAGCGTGCCGCAAATGGCGCAGCGTATTGGCCGGCGGCTGCGCACCTGCTCGACCTGTGGTCTGGTCAAGCGGCATGAGATGAACCGCATCGCCACCGATGGCGGCTACGATGTGCTGCTGACCGCCCATAACCTGGACGACGAAACCGCATTCTTGATGGCCAACACCTTCAGTTGGTCCACCGATCTGCTGGCCCGCCAGTATCCGGTGCTGAAAGAAGCGCCCGGCTTTACCCGTAAAGCCAAGCCGTTCTGCCGCTTTTACGAACGCGAAACGGCCGCCTATGCCCTGCTGCGCGGCATTGAGTATATTGAAGAAGAATGCCCCTATGCCGTGGGCGCCAAACAGTTGGAATACAAGGCGCTGATCAACCGCTTTGAAGAAGAAAAACCCGGCTTCAAGCTTCATTTTTATGTTGGCTTTCTCAAAGCGCGCGACTCCGGCGCCATTCGCTCCAACGAGCAGGAGGCCGGCAACCTGGAAACACAGCGCTGCCCGGTCTGCGGTCAGCCCACCACCGCGCAAGACGCGTGCGCCTTCTGCCGCCTGGTCAATCGCAGGTGAGGTGTCTCGCGCGGCACGCCAACTTCCCCATACCTATCGAGCCGCAAAATTCCCAATCGCCCTATAAAAACAATCCCGACGCCAAAACGGACGCCGGGATTTTCTCTTTGCTGACCATTGGCCACTTTCTTCTGCTTACACCGTCTCCAGGTAGCGGCTCACTTCCCAATCCGTGACCGAGATGCGGTACTCATCCCATTCGGCCAGGCGCGCGCGGCGGTGCGCTTCATAGGCATCCACGCCCAGCGCATCCTTCAACACCGCGTCGCCGTCCAGCTCGGTCAGGGCCGCCAGCAGCGAACCGGGCAGCTCCGCCACGCCCATATCGGCGCGCTCTTCCGCGGTCAAATGATATACATTGATGTTGTTGAGCGGCGCCGGCGGCGTCAGCTTGCGATCAATGCCGTCCAGCGCAGCCCCCAGCATGGCGGCAAACGCCAGATAGGGGTTGCAGGACGGGTCGGGGAAGCGCAGCTCGGCGCGCACTGCCTTGGATTTACCCGGATTGAAGCGCGGAATGCGGATCAACGCCGATCGGTTGGTCTGCGCCCAGCCGACATACACCGGCGCCTCATAACCCGGCACCAGGCGCTTGTAGGAATTGACGCTGGGCGCCACAATGCCCGACAGGGCGCGCGCATGTTCCAACTGCCCGGCGATGAACGAATAGGCCAGCGGCGAGAGGAAGAATGCATCGTCCGGATCGTAGAACAGGTTTCGCCCGGCGGCATCCGACAGCGACTGGTGCACATGCATGCCCGAGCCGTTGATGCCAAAGATCGGCTTGGGCATGAAGGACGCCAACAGCCCGTTCTGCGCCGCGATGGCTTTGACGGTGTACTTGAGAGTCAGCACATTGTCGGCGGTGGTCAGGGCCTCGTCAAAGCGGAAGTCAATTTCGTGCTGGCCCAGCGCCACCTCGTGGTGCCCCACTTCCACATCCAACCCCATGCTGCGCAGTGCTGACATCAGCTCGGTGCGCACACGCACAGCCTCATCGTTGGGAGAGAAATCGAAATACCTGCCGACATCGTGCGGCACCGGGTGAATGGCCTGCCCGCCGTTGCGCTTGAACAGGAAGAACTCCGGTTCCGGCCCGACCATGTACGTCCAACCGCGCGCGCGCGCTTTTTCCAACATGCGGCGCAGCACGCCGCGCGGATCACCGGCAAAAGGCGTGCCGTCCGGGTGGTAAATATCGCAGAAGAAGCGCGCGCGGCGCATCTCCACCGGCGACCAGGGCAGCACAGCGTACGTGTCCGGGTCAATCCGCAGATGCATGTCGCTTTCCTGAATGCGCGCAAACCCTTCCACCGACGAGCCGTCGAACCAGATGCCTTCATCCAACGCCGCTTCAAGGCGTTCCACCGGGGCGTCCAGGCTCTTCACCGTGCCCAACACATCGGTAAACTGGAACGAGACGAACTTGACGCCGTCTTCCCGCACGCGAGTCAGCAGATCATTTTTGTCCATCGTATCCTCCTCAGGCACTTAAAATAAATACAGGCATGCTGGGGGCACGCCTGTTTCAACCAAAACACCACCGGGCTGCCCTTCCAAAACAAAAGTGCGCACCACATGCGTGCGCATCACTGTGTCAGCCCTGTCGCAGCCATCGCTGGCTGTTTTTCAGCTTGTCACTCGTTTTGGAAGGGAGAAAGAAGCCTGTGATCAGGCTCCGGAGGCATCCGCTGATCCTTCGATTTTCCCCGCAACGTTCGCGGGTTAACATGCTCCTCGCGGAGCAGAACCTCCACCTCGTCATCTCGCCGCAGCGAGACTCAGCCGCTATTTCTCACGTATTCAATTGTCCAACCGGAATATCGGTTTCAAAGATCATATCATCAGAGGATACCATCGTCAAGTGACTCGCTGGAATCTTTTCCGAATCTCCCCAAGTGCTTGACCAATTGAACAAATGTACTATAATACACCTAACCAACATAACCAACATCGTTTAATATCAAATTCAGTATATAATCAAGTCAGACACTCAGCCTGGAGGAACCCTATGGCTCGTAAGCCTGCACCTTCCACACAACCCGCATCCGGATCGGATGCCAACAACCCGATGAACGAAGCGCGCCGCGCTGTTTTGGACAAAGCCCTCGGCGATATCGTCAAACGCTACGGCGAAGGCTCAATTATGCGCATGGGCGAAGCGCAGCACCTGCAGGTCGAGGTGATTCCCACCGGTTCGCTCTCGCTCGACCTGGCGCTGGGAGTCGGCGGCATCCCGCGCGGACGCATTACCGAAATTTACGGCCCGGAGTCTTCCGGCAAAACCACCCTGTGCCTGCACATCGTCGCCGAAGCGCAGCGTGCCGGTGGCATGGCTGCCTTTATCGACATGGAGCACGCCCTCGACCCCTCTTATGCCGTGCGTCTGGGCGTGGATGTGCAAAACCTGTTCGTCTCCCAGCCGGACACCGGCGAGCAAGCCCTGGAAATCGCCGAAACGTTGGTGCGCTCCGGCGCGATCGATGTGGTGGTGATCGACTCGGTCGCCGCGCTGGTGCCGCGCGCGGAAATTGAAGGCGACATGGGCGATGCCTCGATGGGTATGCAGGCGCGCCTCATGTCCCAGGCGCTGCGCAAGCTCTCCGGCGCGATCAACCAGACCAAGACCGCGGTCATCTTCACCAACCAGCTGCGCCAGAAGATCGGTGTGATGTTTGGCAACCCCGAAACCACCTCGGGCGGCCAGGCGCTCAAGTTCTACGCCTCGGTACGCCTGGACGTGCGCCGCATCCAGTCGATCAAAATGGGCGCCGAGATCATCGGCAATCGCGTGCGCACGCGCGTGGTGAAGAACAAAGTCGCCCCGCCCTTCCGCACCGCCGAATTCGATATCATGTACAACGAGGGTATTTCCAAGGTCGGCGACATCATCGACCTGGCCACCCTGCTGGATATTGTGGCCAAACGCGGCGCGTTCTTCTCCTACGGCGATATTCGCCTGGGTCAGGGCCGCGAGAACGCCAAAGAATTCCTGCGCCAGAACCCCGAAATCTCCCGCGAGATCGAATTGGCCGTGCGCCAGCGCGCCCTGGGGGGCGAGCTGCCGGCGGCGCTTTCGACCGGTGCCGGAGAATCGGACGAGGACGAATAGCCAACCCGCATGTTGAGACCCACCCGCGCCCGGCGGCCGTTTCTGCTTGGCCTGATCCTTGCATCCCTGTTGATGTTCGCCCAGGGCTGCAATTACTCACCGCGTAAAGCAGCCGGCACGCCGGGCGCTGCGTTTCGTCCGCCCACCATCGCCGCCCCCACCCTGGCCGTGCGCCAGGCCGCCGCACCCGAAACGCGCCCCACGCCGCCCGCCAATTGCACCGACAACCTGTCCTTCAGCGCCGATCTGACCATTCCAGACGGCTCCGAGGTACAATCCGCCTCCACCATGGATAAGCGCTGGTCGGTGCGCAACAGCGGAACCTGCAACTGGGATGAACGCTACAGCCTGCGCCTGATCGCCGGGCCGGATTTGACTGCGCCGCCGGTGCAGGCCCTGTATCCGGCGCGCAGCGGCAGCGATGCGGTCATCAGCGTGACCTTTCAGGCGCCGGTCGAGCCGGGCGCATACCGCAGCGCCTGGCAGGCTTTCAACGCACAGGACGAGCCTTTCGGAGACCCGATCTACATTGATTTTGTCGTCTCCAATCCATAAGGCCGTCCGGGACGGGGTATGTCACGAACCCTGGCTACCTGGCAGTGGGTGGTGTTGGCAATTCTTTTCTTCACCGCGCTGTTATGCATCGCGCTGGTGATTATCGTCGCGTCGCAGCCTGCACTGCAACCGGCCATCCTCACCCATCTGCAGTGGTCGGCCCCTGCCACCCCCACGCCCAGCCCCACGGCCACAACGCCCGCCCCAACATCCACCCTCACACCCTTCCAACCGCTGCCCACTTCCACGCCCACGCTCACCCCCACGGTCACCTTCACCCCCAGCCCCACCGCCACGCGTACGCCCAGGCCGACCCGCACGCCCAAACCCACGCGAACACCCACCCATACCCCCAACCCGCAAAGCGACCTGCCGGACAGCGCCGCGGTCGTCGGGATCACCGGCTATGCGCAGCTTTACACGCTCGACTGTGAGGCACGCTCGGCGGTGGATTGGGCCGCTTTTTGGGGCTATTCCATCGACGAGATGGAATTTCTGGACGGGCTGCCGGTTTCAGACAACCCCGAAGTCGGGTATGTAGGCCCCTACACAGGCGCCAACGGGCAGATTCCCCCCAACCCGTACGGCGTACATGCCGCCCCCATTGCCGCGCGCCTGCGCGCCTACGGCGTGCCCGCCGAAGATGTTCGAGGACTGTCCTGGAAGAAACTGCGTCGTGAAATCGCAGCCGGCCGGCCGGTGATCGTCTGGGTGATCTACGGCATTGCGCCGGGCATCGCGCAGACCTACACCGCCGAAGACGGCAGCGAAGTGACCGTGGCGGCCTACGAGCACACGGTCATCGTCACCGCGTACGACGATACCTACGTCACCATTCTCGACGGAGCCTTGAGCTACCAACACACCATTGAGGAGTTCCGCGCTTCCTGGTCCGTGCTGGGCAACATGGCCGTCATTTATTCCGAATAAGAAACTCACACAAAGACGATCCGCAATTTTTCTCGTTCCCCTCGTGGTCAACGATGTGAACCCATTCTTCCCTGTGACTCAGCGTCTCTGCGGTGAATCTTCGATCACCTTTGCGGCTTTGCGTGAGAATCAAAAGCGCCGGACGGGAATGTCCCGTCCGGCGCTTCGATTTATCCCATCCCCTAGCCGAGTAACTTGACCAGGTGGTAATTCTTGCGTCCCTTGCGCAGCACAATGAAGCGGCCTTCCAGCGCATCCTGCAGCGTCACCATTTGCGCCGGATCGCCGATGCGGCGATTGTTCAAGTACATGCCGCCCTCCGAAACGCTGCGGCGTGCTTCACCCTTCGAGGCCGCAACTCGCGTGGTCAGCAGATCCAGCACCGCCAGACCGCCGCCGTCCAGCTCGCTCTTACTCAACTCGCTGGAGGGCACGTCCGCGAAGATGTCTTCGATCTCCGCGGTCGACAACCCGCTGATCTCGCCGCCAAACAACGCCTGTGAGGCCTGCTCGGCGCGCGCCAGGGCCGTTTCGCCGTGGATGCGCAGGGTCATATCGCGGGCCAGCGTGCGCTGCGCCGCGCGCAGCTCCGGCTTCGCCACCACATCGACTTCCAGCGCCTGAATCTCGTCCTGTGACAGGAAGGTGAAGAACTTGAGGTACTTGATCACATCCCTGTCGTCCGTATTCAACCAGAACTGGAAGAAGCGGTACGGCGACGTCTTGGCCGGGTCCAGCCACACCGAACCCGATTCCGTCTTGCCGAACTTGCTGCCGTCCGCTTTGGTGATTAGCGGGTACACCATGCCAAAAGCCTGTCCTCCACGCATGCGCCGGATCAACTCGGCGCCCGCCGTGATGTTGCCCCACTGGTCGCTGCCGCCGGTCTGCAATTTGCAGCCCATCGTATCGAACAGGTGCAGAAAGTCGTACGACTGCAACAGCATGTAGCTGAACTCAGTGTAGGAAAGGCCCTCTTCGCGGTCAATGCGCGTCTTGACCGAATCCTTGGCCAGCATGTAATTGACCGTGAAATGTTTGCCCGTATCGCGCAGGAAATCCACCAGGTTGAGCTTCAACAGCCAGTCGGCATTGTTGACCACCCGCGCCGGGTTGGCCTTCACTTCAAAATCCAGCAGGTGCGCCAGTTGCTTCTTGATGCACGACACGTTGTACTCGATCTGCTCGGAACTCAACAGATTGCGCTCTGCCGATTTTCCGCTCGGGTCGCCAATCATGCCGGTGCCGCCGCCCGCCACCGCGATGGGCGTATGCCCGAAGCGCTGCAGGCGCGCCAGTGCAATCAACGGCACGGTGTGACCGACATGCAGCGAGTCGCCGGTGGGGTCAAAACCGTTGTACACGGTGACCTTTTCCTTTCCCAACATCTCTTCCACGCCGTCCATTGCATCAAAAATCAGGCCGCGCCACTTGAGTTCGTCGAAAACATTGGTGATCATGCTCTCATCTCCACAAAAAAAGGATTCCATTGCAACCCGACAGGCAAACAAAAGCAGCCACCCGTTGGTGGGTGGCTGCCGGTTGACAATTCTGGACTACCTGCGCTGCCCCAACACCGCACGGGCTCTCGTTAGAGAACCTCGTAATAATAGGACAGGGCAACCAGCAGGCAGAAGGATTTCATAAAGCTATTTTACACCGAAACCACCATCTGTAAAGAGAGCAGATTACGGCGACGGATCCAGCCGGGCCTGATCTTCGGGACTGCACATCGGCGAGGGGATGACCATGTCATCCGGGCAGGTGTGCACCGAATAATAATAGCCGCAGGCGTCAAAGCAGGTCGCCACAATACACGGCCCGTTGGGACCAATGCGGCATTCCACTTCGCAGGTCACGTTCTGACCGCGCTCCGGGCACCAGGTACGCGGATCACCGGCCGGCATGGATGTCGGGCTGTTCAGGTTGGGCACCAAAAAACTGCCGCGGAAGGCTTCCACATCCGAATCCGGCTCCAGGAAGGCAATCTCCTGGTACTGCCCGGTTTCAAACAGCGGGCCGTAGCAGTACATGCGGTCAGGGTATTGCGCCACCGCGCTGCAAGTATACAGCTTGTCGAGGATCTTCAACTTGTAGAGATGATTGAGGCCGGGGACTTCCAGCGTGAGCATCAGGCCCATCTTGTGCGGGCCGATGCTCTTGATCGTCGCCGCGCCAAACTCCGCCCCCTGGGTGACCGTCACGGTGGGCGTGAAGGTCATCGTCGGCAGCGGTGTAATGGTCGGTGCACTGGTGGCCGTGGGCGGCAGCGTGACGGTGATGCTCGGCACCGCGGGGATCGTCGCGGTGGGCGGCAGCGTCGGCGCCGCGCTGGGCGCAGCCGTGGAGCAGGATGAAAGGACCAGGATAACCAGAATGGCCAGAGAGAACAGGAAGCGGGATTTCATCATGAATCACCTGCAATGGATTGGATTTAAGAATGAGGTGCAGGCTGGAGCGCAGCGCTGCACCTCACCAGTCTTTCTTTCAAAACCAGAGGCGGTTTAGGTGCCTTCTTCCCAGGAGTTCAGGTAATGGACCTGTTCGGGGGTCAGCGTATCGATCTTGATGCCCATCGCGTCCAGCTTCAGGTGCGCGATCTGCATGTCGATCTCTTCCGGCACCGAGTACACGCGCTTTTCCATCTCTTTGGCGTGCTTGACCATGTATTCCATGCTCAAGGCCTGGTTGGCGAAGGACATATCCATCACCGAGGCGGGGTGACCTTCGGCCGAAGCCAGGTTGATCAGGCGGCCTTCGCCCAGGATGAAGATCGAGCGGCCGTCTTTGAGCTGGTATTCGTCGACGAACGGGCGCACCAGACGCTTGCCCACCGACATTTCCGCCAGGGCCGGAATGTTGATTTCAACGTTGAAGTGGCCGGAGTTGGCGATGATGGCGCCGTCTTTCATCACCTCAAAGTGATGCTTGTCCACCACATTCAGGTCGCCGGTGACAGTGCAGAACACATCGCCAATCGCGGCGGCTTCGAGCATCGGCATGACGCGGAAACCATCCATCACCGCTTCGATCGCCTTGAGCGGGTCGATCTCGGTGACGATGACGTTGGCGCCCATGCCGCGCGCGCGCGTGGCCAAACCGCGGCCGCACCAGCCGTAACCGGCCACAACGAAGTTGCGCCCGGCCAGCAGGATGTTGGTGGCGCGGATGATGCCGTCCAGCGTGGACTGGCCCGTGCCGTAGCGGTTATCAAAGAAGTGCTTGGTCAGCGCATCATTGACGGCGATGATCGGGTAGTTCAAGGCCTTGTCGGCGGCCATGGCGCGCAGGCGAATGACGCCCGTGGTGGTTTCTTCGGTGCCGCCCACCACGATATCGAGGATATCACGGCGTTCCTTATGCAGCACGGAGACCAGGTCGGCGCCGTCATCCATGGTGAAGTGCGGCTTGTGATCCAGCGCGGCATGGATGTGCTTGTAGTAGGTGGTGTTCTCCTCGCCCTTGATGGCGTAGACCGGAATTTCGTCGTGGGAGACCAGCGAGGCCGCCACATCATCCTGAGTGGAGAGCGGGTTCGAGGCAGTCAGCACGATGTCCGCGCCGCCGGCCTGCAGGGTCTTCATCAGGTTGGCGGTTTCGGTGGTCACATGCAGACAGGCCGAAACACGCAGGCCTTTGAGGGGCATTTCCTTGGCGAAGCGCTCGCGGATCATGCGCAGCACGGGCATTTCGCGCTCGGCCCACTCAATGCGCCGGCGGCCGCCCTCGGCCAGATTAAGATCCTTCACATGGTAATTCGACATTCAGTTCCTCCAAAAAATCACAAACAAGGTTACAGCAAGGCATCCAAAGCACCCCGGTCATCAAACTGGGTGCGGAACCGCTCCACAAATTCGGCGGGCGTATAGCTGTGATTCTGCGTCCCGCGCTGCTCCAGACAGTACGTGGCAGCCAGCGCGCCCATCTTCCCGCAGATCTCCCACGACATGCCCAGGCGATACCCGCGCAGGAAACCGCCGCGGAACGCATCGCCCACACCGGTCGGGTCGACAATGGCATTGGCCGGGAAGACCGGTGTATCCACCGGCTCGCCACCGGCGTAAATCGTCGCGCCCTTATCCGCGCGCGTCACCACCACAAAATTCACCAGGCCGAACATGTCTTTCGGAGTCAGGCCAGTGTGTTTTTGCAGCAATTCAAATTCATATTCATTGACAAACAGGCTTTGTGCGCCTTCCACGCCGCGGCGCAGCTCTTCGCCGCTGGCGCGCACCACCTGCTGCGAGGGGTCGTACAGGTAGGGAATACCCAATTGCTTGCATTCCTGGGCGTAGCGATCCATGGCGCGCGGGTCGTTGGGCGAAATCACCACATAATCCGGGCGGAAGCCTTCCAGGTCGTTCAACGAGAAGTCCGCCGAATCGGCCATTGCCCCGGCGTAGAAGCTGCAAATCTGGTTGTTGGCCAGATCGGTATTGGCAAAGAAAGAGGCGGAGTATTTCTCGGGGATGACGCGCACAAAGCGTGTGTCCACCCCGCGAGCTTCCAGCCAGGCGCGGTAATCGGTAAAATCCACGCCGACTGTGCCCATCAGGTTGGGGCGTTCGCCCAGCAGAGCCAATGTGTACGCGATGTTGGGGGCGGTGCCGCCGCGCTGGCGCACCATGGTATCGACCAGGAAAGAGAGGCTGATGGATTCCAGCCGGTCCGCGAGGATGTGATCGCGGAAATAGCCTGGGAAATTCATCAAATAATCGTATGCGATAGAACCCGTGCACAAAATCGTCATGCCAGACAAACCCTTTGAAGTCACAGAGTACGGCACCAAAAAACGCCCTCCATTTGAGAGCGCCAATGATACGCAAGCATTTTAACATCCAATCGGCATCTTGTCAAACCAGCCGGCCGTTTGCACGCAGGACAACTATTGACACATCCGCCATCATCCGGTAAAACCTTAACATGAAGAGACAAATTGCTCAGGCTGCGCTGCTGGTCGCATTTTTGACCGGCTGCAATCTTCCGGTGCTCGCGCCCTCCTCCTCCCAAACGCCCGATCCCGGCGTTCAGCCGGCTGTCGTCGAAACCTCAGGGCCGGTCGCTCCATTGACCGAGGTCGCCCCCACCCCTGCCCCCACCCCCGCGCTGACCATCCGCTTGAACGAAGCCGACACGGCCCTCTTTGAGGGCGATTTCGACCTGGCCCTGCGCGAATATCAACAGGTTTTGGACACCAACGGCGACGCCGAAACGCAGGCCGCCGCCATGCTCGGCATGGGACGCGCCAATTTTTCCTACGGCAACCTGACCGCCTGCCAGGATGTGCTCAACCGCATGGCCGGGCAGTTCCCGCAAAGCCCGCAACTGGCCATCGCCTATTACTATCTGGGACGCTGCCAGGCCGGTCTGGGCAACCACGCCCAGGCTGCTCAAGCCTACGCCAGCGCGCTGGCGATGCGCACCACTCCGATTGACGGTGTGCTGCAGAAGCTGCGCGCCGCGGAGCTGTGGGCTGCCGGCGATTTGAGCGGCGCGCTGCTGGCCTATGACGCCGTGCTGCGCGACCCGAATTACGGAGACACTACCGCGGTGCGCATCAATATCGCTCAGATCCATGCCCTTCAGCAGGATACCTCCACCGCCATCCGTGAGTACCTGGAAATTTACGACCAGACCCAGAATGACTACACCCGCGCGCAGGTCAATTTCCTGCTCGGACAGGCCTACATCGCCATCAACATGCCCGAACAGGCCTACGCGCGTTATCAAGATTCCGTCAACAACTTCCCGCGCTCTTACGACAGCTATCTGGCGCTGATCGAGCTGGTCAATGCCAGCCAACCGGTTGATGAGCTCAACCGCGGGCTGCTGGATTATTTCGCCGGGCAGTATGGCGTGGCCGTGGATGCCTTCCAACGGTATATGGACACCAATCCCGATCATGACGCCACAGCGCCCTATTACCTCGGGTTGAGTCTGCGCGAATTGAATCGCATCGAAGAAGCGCTGGCGGTGTGGGATGACATCATCCTCAATCACCCCGGCGACCGCTTTTACGATAGCGCTGTGGAAGACAAGGCCTACACATTGTGGGCGTATCTTAACCGATTTGAGGACGGCGCTCAGACCCTACTGAACGCCATAGCCGCCAACCCGCAGGGAGCACAGGCCGCCGGTTTTCTGTTCAACGCCGCGCGCATTTATGAGCGCAACAATCAACTGGACAAAGCGGCGGCCACCTGGGAACGCGTGATCGACGAATACCCCGCCGCCGAGCAAGGGTACCGCGCCCTCTTCCTGGCGGGCATCAGCTACTACCGCCTGGGCGATTACACCAACGCCGAGGTCAATTTCCAGCGCAATCTTGTGCTCACCGGCGACCCCGGCGAAGCCGCCCAGGCCAATCTGTGGCTGGGCAAGGTGCACCAGGCGCAGGGCGACACCGAGGGCGCGCGCCAGTTGTGGCAGCAGGCCGCCCAGCGAGACCCCACCGGTTACTATTCCGAGCGCGCCCAGGATTTGCTGGACGGCCTCAAGCCCTTCACGCAGTCCGCCACCATCGACCTGGGGTATGATCTGGAACGCGAGCGGGTGGAAGCTGAACAGTGGCTGCGCTCCACCTTTAAATTGGACAATGCCCTCGACCTGTCCGGC
>DAOUGY010000156.1:0-11243 GCA_034428975.1 Anaerolineaceae bacterium
TGCGCTGGTATGCCGCGCGCATCCAGGCTATGAATGCGGCGTTGGATCGCATTCCCGTGTAGACGAAATCTGTCGGCTTGGATGATTAGCGAAAACGGTGTGCGGTAGTATTGGAGCGAGTCCTTTTGCCTACTCTCGATTCCGGAAAATTAACCACCGGATCGTTCATAATATTCAAAAGTTGATTTCTCCGCACATCCTCTATTGAATATTTCAACAACTCGGATGGGGATTCCCACGCATCCTGTTTTTCCAGATACGCGTTAACCACTCGCGCCGCGAGATTGGTTTTCATCCTCTCGTAGAAAGACTCCGCCGCCCGGGCGTTACCAAATCCTCTCGGATCGGCCTGCCTCTGACCCTCCAGAACATTCAGTGACTCCTCCAAAACCGGTTCCGGCAACGTCGCGCCTTGTTTCAAGGCCAAATTCAACAGGATCTGCCTCAGCTCGTCGCGGGTGAAATCGCGGAACGGAATGGTCGTGGCGAAGCGCGACGACATGCCAGGGTTGAGATTTCTAAAAATCTCCATCTCCATAGGGTAACCAGCGGCAATGACCACCAGCCGGTCGCGATAATCGCTCATCGCCTTGATCAACGTGGTGATGGCTTCCTGCCCGAAGTCGTGCTCACCACCAGTCGCCAGAGCATAGGCTTCATCAATGAATAACACACCGTCCAGCGCTTCATCTATCCTGGCCTGCGTGCGCAACGCTGTCTGCCCCACATACCCGGCGACCAAATCTGCACGAGACACCTCCACCACATGGCCTTTTCGCAACAGGCCCAGGGCGCGGTACAATCGCCCCACCAGCCGGGCTGCCGTGGTTTTACCAGTCCCCGGGTTGCCGGTAAAGATCAAATGCTGACGCGGATACTCCGGGCGATAATTGCAATTGAGTTCCTTCTGGATACGTTCCAGTAGGATACGGTATCGCAACCCATCGAGATACTGCTTGAATTCGGTTACCCCGATTAAGTGTTGCATATCTTGCTCGAGTGTCTCCAACGATTCATTTTCAGGAAGCAAATAGGTTTGATATCGCTCTGGTATATCTTCGTCCCGGATTGGTTCATCCATCGCCAGATTATTTTGCACAACACGCAGCGCCCGCGCCCGCTCCAACGTGTCAGCTACGTTCCGAACCTCACCGGCATTTCCAAATTGTTCATCCCGACCTTCCGTCAACCCGATCAAAATCTCCTGCAGCTTCACGCGGGTTGGTTCGATCGCGGTGAGTTTTCGCCGGGCAAGCATTCCATCAAGGATCAAACCCAATTCTTGCGCTGTGTAATCCTCAAAATGCAGGATATTCTCTTCAGGGAAACGGCGCGCCAGGCCGGGATTGGATTTGCGAAACAGACGCATTTTCTCAGGATACCCTGCGGCGATGACCACAAACTTATCGCGGTCGTCCTCCATGCGCTTGAGTAGCGTATCGACGGCTTCCTGACCAAAGCCACCGCGATCGCTTTCTGTCAACATGTACGCCTCGTCGATCAACAAGACCCCACCCATGGCTGAATCCAGAACCATAGAAGTCCGAATGGCGCTCCCACCAACGTGATCCGCGATCAGATCCTTGGCCTGCACGTCCACAAGATGCCCGCGAGGGAGCACGTCCATTTCAAAAAGGATTTCGCCAAACAACCGCGCGACCGTCGTTTTGCCGGTGCCTGGCGCGCCGCTGAAGATCATGTGAAGCAAGGGTTCGGAATCCGTCTGCATTTGAGCGCGCACCTGCATCCACGCCTGCAATTCAGCCAGCCTGCGCTTAACATTTTCAAGGCCAATCATTTGCTCCAGTTGTTGGCGCGAAGTACCCTCAAAAGTTCGCGTCGCTGGAAACCATCCGTAGCCCATCACCGCGGGACGGGAGAGATCTCGCACCGCAGCCATTCGGACCATCCACGATCGCAATTCCAAACCTTCGGCCGCCATCCAGCGAACGATCTGATCCAAATGCTCGTCGGTGGTCAATGGGTGTAAGCGGCTGTGCCATTCCACCAGTCGCTCCATTTCGTCCCGTTCCGGTCCACCGATCATCACCAGCCCGCCGGCCGATTGTCCGGGTGCCTGTCTGCGTAAAATGGCGCTCCGAATTTCCGGGATGGGCAGGCGGCTGGAAATTTCCACCAGGCGTTGGTAATTTTCTGCCGAGAAGACAAAGATCGCCTGGTTGCGATTTCGAACCGGCAGGCGCATCCAGTCGCCTACCAGGCCAGACAGTAAACGGGCATTGTCAAAGTAATTCAGCGTGGCTTCGGCCTGCAAGAACACCACAGCGTGCCGTCCGCCGTCCTCTCGCCGCATCAATACATCCAACATACGAATCGAGAAGGAATCGCCCATCCCTTCGTAGGTGAAGGACTGGTTGGCATTGAACCGGTTGCCTGTGATCATTTGCACATTGAGCGGACCGTCTCTTAAAAACAACATCGTGTCTTCGCCCGGCGGCGAGGCAGGTGGCGATGGACGGTTGCGCACCATCGATCGGGATTGCTCATCCAGGAAGAACAACGGTTTATGCGGGGAAATAAAGGCAATGGACGAAAACCCCGCTGTCTTCAGTTCGTCCAGCAGGGCTTCTTCAATGGGGGCTTCAGTAAAATCGTCCTTCAGGAATCGGTCTTCCACTCCGATCCCATACAACATGAGGAATCGATTCTCATCCCCCTTCAGCAGGGTTTGTCGAATTCGTTGAATCATGGCTACTCGATAAACGGTGTTCGTTCTATCCGGGGTTCAGCCTCGGAAACCAATCGCGCTTTAATGGGTTCCACTGCTGTGGGACGGGAGGGGAGTGGCTCGGCGGGTTCAGGCTCCGGCTGGGGTGTACCCTCCATCTGCGGCAGGTCATTCGCCAGAACTTCGACGGTGCCGGTGTGCAGCCCAAAAGCGTTCAACGTCTTGCGAATCTCTTCGGCCCGTCGTTTCAATTCACTTTCGGTCCGTTCGATGGAATCATGGTTTTCCAGGGAGAGTTTCGATTTCAGACTGGTACCGGTCACCGGCGCAACCTGAACCACCACCTCGGCTCCTTCCGGGTTCACCACCCGCGCTGTATACGCTTGCGATTGATCGTCATCCAGATAATGAGCTTCCGCCAGGTCAAATCCCTGCATGGTTAATGCACGAATAACGATGTCCGCGATGTTGATGCGCAGCTGAGAATGGATCACCGCCATGCGTGCCTGAAAAATGATATTTTGAAATTTCGTCTTCAGATCCGGCGCGGATACCTGCACCAGATTGCGAAGCGCAGGGACATCCAGATTCTCAGCGTTTTGCTCCACCTGTCGTTGATACGCTTCCACCATTTCCATCCAGCGCGACAAACGGTACCCCGACCAGACATCCACGTCCAGGTCGATCTCCAATTCCTTTCCTTCCAGATCCATGGCAGGCACCCGTCGATTAGCGTTCCCCATTTCACGCAATTCGGTCAGCACATTTCCTGCCATGTTGCGCAGCGCAGAAAATCGTGATGTTTCGAGCTCAAGTTGGGCACGTAATGCGGTGAATTCCCGGAAGCACTCCTGCGCCACCACAACGGCAGCCTCAGGCAAATTGTTGGCCAGGTTGTCCTGAGCCTGCCAGAGTTTTTGTTCCAGCTCCTCCACCCGGCCCGGGGCAAACTTCCGAAAATCATAGCTATCGACAATATACTTGCCCAGGTTGTAAGCGTCCCGAATCCAGCTCCGAGCTGCAGCCCGGCGCGCGCCGATTTCCTCGTTGCGGTGGGACAGGGCATTTTGCAACAGGGCGGCGTTCTGCGCGCTTTGCGCAGCGAGTTCCTGATTGAACAAGGATTGCTCCTGCAAAATCCGCTGCGAATGTTCCAATAAACCGTTCTGCATGGTATTTACAGCGTCCGCCAGCTCGTCGCGATGCCGCTGGATGTTCTGAAGCGTGCGTTGTTCAATTTGCCGGATCTCTCCACCCAAACCGGACAGATATTGCTCATACGCCCGTGCCCGGTCGTCGCTCTGCCGGCGTTCCTCCTGCAGCCATTGCTGGTTGCGAAGTTGGATGGTTTGCCACACAGCGGGCAGCTCGCCGGGATTGAAACGCATTTTCATTTCAGCGTCATTTATTCGTCGGTACTCGGCCTGATCGAGCGCAACCAGTACTTGTTTACGGCCGGACATAGTTCAACTCCAATACGTGCTGTTTCAGAATGCCATTCGCCTGTGTAACCTGCATCGGCGGGACGCCAACGCTCAACACCTCGCCGTTGAACACATGAATTTCCACTTTCCGCGGACCGGTCTGAAAGTCGTAGTCCTTCAACCGATCGGTGAAATGGAATATCCGCTGGTTAGAACTGCCGCGTAACCCACGATTGTCATTGAGCCGTTCGATGTAGGGAGAATCGATTAGACAGTCAATTTGGCTCAGCAATGACGGCACGCCGGAATGAGTATCAAATCGCTGCAAGATTTCCAATTGAAAACCCGTGTAACAGATCACCGAGATTTCCCGCCGGGAGCGGGCAATGGATACCATTTCAGCCAATAAGCCGGCTTGCATGAACGGCTCCCCGCCGGATAAAGTGATGCCCTCTACCGGTTGGGTCAACAGCAGGTCAGCCATGTGTTCCGGCGATATCAATGTGGCACGGGTAAATGGGATAAACTCCGGAGCGGTGCACCCTTTGCAGTGCAATGGGCATCCCTGCACCCAAACCGCGCTGCGCAAGCCTTTTCCGAGCGCGTAAGTCGCCGGAGTGTACGCCGCCATGTTAATTTGGCGGGGGCGGCTGGAAAGGATTTGTAAAGGTTGGTTCATGCGTCACCTCTCTCTTCGAACAAACGATCGATTTTCATTATATCAGAATATTTGTTCTATACAAGTCCTTTTTCCTCCAAATCCCCGAATAATCCACGCCGGCCTACGGAATCGTCTACAAAACTGCAATGTTCGACCGTGACTCATGACGTCCAAGAATGCTAAAATGAGGTCACACGATTCCTTCCGGAGGAACCAGACCATGTTGTACGTCATTTTCTTCCTGCAATTGCTCAGTTCAGTGCTGCTGCTGTTTTTTGGGTTTCGCCTGACGCGCGACGCCACGCCGATCAGCGGCATGCTGATGGGTGGTCTGCTTGGCATGGCCTTGGTTTCCATCATCCGGATTTCGCTGCCAGCGCAAATTCAACCCTTTCTACCGATCATCGCCTTTGGGGTGGTTGGTCTGTTGGTCGCGTTAATCGCCGGACCTTTTTACAGTTTCTTTCTTTTCCTGATCAGCACTGTGATCGGCGCGCTCTTTGGCTATTTTCTGGGGCTGCTCTTCCGGCTGGGCGGCGACCCGCGCAACATTTTCGAGATCGTCAAAGATCTCTCCGTCATCCACACCCTGCAGATCTTTCTGATTGTGATCGGCGCCATCGTTTTCGGGTTGGTGTCCACGCGCGCGCCCGAAATCAGCGCACAGCTCGCCACCGCATTCATCGGCGGCCTGTCGGCGGCGTTCACCCTGGCCATCATGCTCTCCCCCATCCTTCCGGTGCTCAACCGCTGGTATGTTGTTGTGTTCCTCTGGCTCGGTCTGGGGTTTATCGGGCTGATGTCGCAAAATTCCATGGAAAAACACCCTTAATCACCCGCGCTTCAAGCATCGGGTGACCGGTTCTCAACTCGTATTCATTTCCACGGGAAGCAAGTGCTTTACCGCCGGTTCAAGTACGCCCGGAACGGATGGTCTACCCTCGCACGAACAAGTACAATTCCCCCGGCAGTAAAGTGTGGACTGGCAGCGCATCCTCGCGTACCGCGGCGCGAGTAAACAGCATCCCCGGATCAATGCGGTTGATGGCGAATAAATCGTTGTGGGTGCCGATCATCACGCGCGCGCTCAATCGCACCGCCAGATCCAGCGCTTCCTCCGGCCACAGGTTGCCGACAATGTCCTGCTTTTCGCGTTCGGCATCCCGCCCGTTGATGGGCAGCAAAGCCACATCCACCGTCCGGCCTGCCAGGGCTTGCATGATCTCCGGGTGGTCGATGGTATCCCCGGCATGATACACGCTCACCCCGTTCATCTCCACCAGGAAGCCCATCCAGCGCGAATAGCCCTGCGCATCCGTCTCCACAGCGTAGTGTGCCGCCGGCACAGGCGTTACCATCGCCCCGCCCACCGACACACGCTCGCCCAGACGCGGCGTAAGGATGCGTTCCGCCGGGATGCCGGCTGCTGTGCACATTTCCGCCGCCTGCCGGCTGGTGACCAGCCTCGCCCGCGGGGACGCCCGCAGCATCGGCGCCAGCGTCTCCGGGTCGGCGTGATCCAGGTGTTCATGCGTAGCCAACACGGCGGTCAGTTGGGTCATTTCGTCGGCGCGCAGCGGCGCCGGGAAAACGCGGCGTGGGCCGGGCAGCTTTTCGACGGAATCCGACAGGTAGGGGTCGATGCACAACAGTGTATCTCCCGATTTCAGCACAAAACCCGATTGGCCCAGCGACCACAGCGCCAGATGACCGTTGGGAACCGCTAGAGTATGAATTTGCTCAATCAAAGGTTGATCCAAACGAAGCGCCATATTTGCACCTGTCCCTGCTGTAATTTTCAACCATTATAGCGGATGCGCCCCATGCAGACAAAAACCCCCTTCCCGGGGTTGCCGAATGCATCATAACGGGAAGGGGGAGGGAAAGGAAATATTCCACAGTATGAAATTATCTATACTATACATCAAATATATTAACGTTTCAATCCTCGAGGAGGAGAGTCCTGCGCTTCGATCATGCGCTCGACGATCTTCGCCGAGGAGAGCACCCCCGGCAATCCGGCGCCCGGGTGCGTGCCCGCCCCCACCAGGTACAGGTTATCCAGTTCTTCCGATCGATTGTGCGGACGAAACCCGCCCGTCCAATTCCAAGCCGGCTGCGGGCCGTAAGCCGCGCCCAGATAGCTGTTGAGCACCGTTTCAAAGTGCAGTGGGTCAATGTAATGCTCGGCAATGATGCTGGAACGCAGATCCGGCAGGAAACGCTCTTCCAAATGGAACAAAATCCGGTCGCGATACGAGCGCGCGAGCTGCCCCCAGTCCAGCCCGGCCGCCCGGTTGGGAACCGGCGCCACCACGCAGAAGGTTTCGCAACCCTCCGGAGCCAGCGACGGATCGGTGAGGGTCGGCATATACAGGGTCAGGTATAAATCGTCCGGAAGTTTTTTCCGATTGAAGACATCCTGCGCCCACGGCTCAAACCGTTCGGGGAGCAGAACATTATGATGCACCAGACCCGATTCACGGTAAGTGCGGCGCGTGCCGAAAAACATCACGAACAAAGAGACGCTGTGCCGCATTTTCTCCAGCCGTCGGTTGGAGTATTTGCGCCGAAGTGTCTCCGGTATCAGGCTGCGATAGGTGTAGGCCGCATCCGCGTTACTGATGATCGCATCGGCGTAGCGCGCGCTGCCGTCCGCCAGGCGAATACCTGTCGCCTTGCGCTTTTGCGTCAAAATTTCCCGGACCTCGGTCTGCGTGTGAATCTCGCCGCCCAATTCAACCAATAACGCCGCCAGCGCATCCACCAGGGTGCCCATGCCGCCCGCCGCGAAGTGCACCCCCCACTGGCGTTGCATATGCAGGATCAGCGCGTAGATACTGCGGATTTCAAAAGGGTTGCCGCCAATTTGCAGCGCGGGATACGTAAGAACCTGACGCAAGAATGGATCGGCCACATACTGCGCAACATGCGCGTACAGGCTTTTTCGGGAACGGAGCGCGAACCAATCCGGGCCGGCCCGCAGCATGGCCCATATGCTCGAAAACGGCTGGTCGGCCAGTTCAATGAAGCCGCGATCAAATTTCACCTTGGCGTCGGCCATCAGGCGCGCATACCCGGCTGCATCCGCCGGGCAGCACATCTCCACTTCGGCCTGCATGCTCGCCACGTCCGAATACATATCCAGAACACGACCCTGTGGATCGATGAAACGCTGCAGCGGCGTCAGCGGCAGCAGCGGCACCAGCTCTTCGCGGCGGCGGCCGGCGATGGTAAACAACTCATCCAGCATGAATGGCGCGCTGATCAGCGAAGGGCCGCCATCGAAGCGAAATCCGTTGATTTCGTACCGGTAAGCCCGCCCGCCGGGGCGGTCGCGCTTTTCGTACAGTTCCACGTCATACCCGCGCGCGGCCAGGCGAATCCCTGTGGCCAATCCGCCCAAACCGCCGCCGATGACGATGATTTTCTTCTTCATGGTTCCACTCCCGGAGCGCCCGGCTCAAAGGCCGGTGGCAACTTTGCATGTTCGTATTGTAACCCCAAAGAGCCAACCAGCACGCCCGCCATTACCCGGCCAGTTCGCGCACCGCGAGCGCCGCCACACGCAGAGCTCCGAGCGTCACCCCGGCCGTGGACTGGCCCGGAAAGACCGAATCGCCCACCAGCCACAGGCGCCGGATTCCGACCGCCGGGCCGCGCGCGCGCAGCAACGAGGTTTGCGCAAAACCGCCGACCATGCCGAGCGGCCGCCCAATGTACCGTTCAAACGTCAGCGGTGTTCCCGGCAGGCACAGCCGTACCGCCGATTTCAACCCCGGCAGGGCCTGCTCGGCCACGTCCAGCGCGCGCCCGGTATAGGCCGCTTTGCGGGCTTCGTAGGCCTGCGGGTCATCATTCGCCAACTTCCACCAATCCAGTACACGCGTATGGGTGGAGAGCGTGGCGGCGCGCATTCCTTGCGGCGCGCGCGATTCATCCTGTGGGTCGGAGAGGGAAAGGAAAATGGAGTTGCCCTCGCCCAGTGGCAGATCCGGGTTGGCCACCACCTGATGGTGCGAACCGCCCGAAATGCCGGCGGCATCCAGCCCAAGATAGAGTGTAAAGGCGCCCCAGGTAGGCGCGCGGCTTTGTACTTCATGTTGCAACGCCGCCGGAGCATGCTCACCCAGCAGGCGCGCCAGGCCCCAGGGCGTCTGATTGGCGATCACGCCGTCACAGGCCAGGTCCAATCCCCGCCCGGTGCGCACCGCCACCGCCCGCCCGCCGCGCGTGACGATCTGCTGCACGCCCTGACGGAAGAGCACTTCGCCGCCGTTCTGGCGAATCCAGTCCACCAGCGTATCGGCCAGGCCGCCGATGCCGCCCTTCACATGGTGGACGCCGCGCCGGGGCAAATCAAGCGCGACGCTGCCGTACAGCGCATTGGCCTGCCCGGCGCCGGTCTGCGCCGAGATCAACAGCTGCGCATCGACAAACACGCGCAGCAAACGCCCGGCCTCACGGGGAAGCAGGTCCGCCACCGTGTTGAACAGGAACGGCGTGGCCAGCAGCGTGCGCGGGCGCAATGCGGCAGCCAATGCCGGCCAATCGCGCGCGGATTGCGGCGGCCACGGAAACGGTCGTGACGAAATATCCCATGCCAGATCGGAGAGTTTTTCTTGCGTGCGCCAGAAGGCCTCGGAGCCGGGCAGCATGCGGCGGCGTTCCGCCTGCCACAGTTCCGGCTCGCGCCATTGCGTGATTGTACGCCCGTCGATGTGCACCTGCCAGGCCGGATCTGCCGGGCGAACCGGCCAGGTCAGGCCCAACGCTTCGGCCACGCGCGCGTGGGGTCCACCGGGGGCAAACCCACCGGCCAGCGTTGCGCCGGCATCAAAACGATACCCTTTGTGAAAGAACGTCCCGGCGCTGCCGCCAGGATAAACCTGCTTTTCCAGCACGGTCACGCGCAGGCCGGCTTTCACCAGCAGCGCAGCGGCGGTCAGTCCGCCAATTCCCGCGCCGACCACCACGATGTGGGCTTCCGGCTTGCCGCTCATCCCGTCCGTTACCGCGTGGTTTCCAGGCTGCGGCGCGTCACCCAGGCGCGGTAGGCGAACAAAAAGCGCAGTCCCATGCGCGAAAACAACAACCGGGTGAACCCGCCGCGCAGGCCGGCGTCGTGTTCATACTCGATATGCTCGCTGACCCGCGTCTGATTGGCATCGGCCGCGTTGAAACGATGGGTATGCCGCCAGAACCGCATCGGTCCGCGCTCCTGCTCATCGGTAAAACCGTGCAAAGCATCCACATCGTGGTGGCGCGCCTGCCAGCGAATGGGCAGCGGCCCCAGCCAAAGGGTGAATTCTGCCAGCGATCCTTCCGCCAGCGGTTCCACCCGCCCCATCACCGCCCACATGGGCGGCGGGGTCAACCGGCGCAGCGCGCGCGGGTCGCGGTGAAAGTCGGCCACCGCCGCCAGCGGGGCACGCACCAGGAACGAGGTTTCAAAGATTGGCATGGTTCAGGCCGACTCTGATGAAACGGGGATGGCGGCCGTGGGGGTGCGTTGAACCAGAACCCGCCGCACAATGTAGGTGACCAGCCAGGCCAGCAGCAGCGACGCAAAAATCCCAGGCGACGACGGCCCCAACTTTTGCAGCAGCCAGCCGCCCACGGACGGGGCAATGACCCGCGTCAGGCTTTCCAGCGCCGACGACACGCCCAGAATGCCGCCCACCTCTTCCGGCATGACCACTTTGCTAACCGAAGCATTCAGAATGGTATTCAGCACCCCGCCAGATGCGGCGATGGGCGCGATTACCACCAGCAGGAGCGCAATCGATGGGGACAACGCCCACGCCAGCAACCCGCCGGTCATCACCACCGTTGCCCAGAGAATGATGCCGCGCTCGCTGAAACGCGCCGTGATCCGGCCGATGAGCAACCCCTGGGTCAGCACCGAAAGCACGCCGATATACGCCAGAATGTAACCGGTGTTGGCGGCGTCCAGATTAAACCGGTACTGCGCATACAGAGTGAACACCGAGGTGAAGGTGGAAAACGCCAGCCCATAAATGAAGCGCGTGTGCAGCAGTGGCCCCACCACCGGCCGTCGCAAAGTCGCCAGCATGGCGCTCAATGTGAACGGTAGACGCCCGGACTGACTTAACGCCGCGCGCCGTTCCGCCGTCAACGATTCGGGCAGCCAGAGCGAGACCAATGTGAAGTTGAGCACCGATAGCCCGGCCGCCACAAACGAAGGCAGGCTAAATCCGTTCTTGCTCAGCAGACCGCCAATGACCGGCCCAACAATGAATCCCAGGCCAAAGGCCGCGCCGATCAGACCCAGCCCGCGCGCCCGGCTTTTTTCATCCGTGATATCGCTGATGTACGCCTGCGCCACACTGATATTGCCGGCGGTGAACCCCGCCAGCAGGCGCGCGGCGAACAGCATGGTCAGCGATTGAGCAAAACCCAGCATCAGGAAACCGATGAAGTTGCCGACGATACTGATCAGCAGCAC
>DAOUGY010000157.1:0-5805 GCA_034428975.1 Anaerolineaceae bacterium
CGCCGTACGAAAAGTAGGAGGAATGAAACAATGACGATCGTACTGGAAGCCAAAGGAATCACCAAGAAATTCCCCGGCGTGCTGGCCAACGACCACATCGATTTCGACCTTCACGAAGGTGAAATTCATGCGCTGCTCGGTGAAAACGGCGCCGGAAAAACCACATTGATGAACATCCTCTACGGCCTGTACAAGCCGGACGAAGGTGAGATGATTGTCAACGGCAAATCGATCGTGCTTGGCACCACCAAAGACGCCATCAACGCCGGCATCGGTATGGTGCACCAGCACTTCATGCTCATTCCAGTTTTCTCGGTTGCCGAAAATATCATGCTCGGTTCCGAAACGGTCAAAGGCCTTTCGCTGGATGTGCGCAGCGTCAATAACGAGGTGAAGCAGCTTTCCCGGCAGTACGGCCTGGACGTCAACCCCACTGATATCGTGCAGGAACTGCCTGTGGGTATCCAGCAGCGCGTTGAAATCGTCAAGGCGCTCTACCGCAAGGCCAAAATCCTCATCCTCGACGAACCCACCGCCGTGCTCACCCCGCAGGAAGTGGAAGAGCTGATTCGCATCATGCGCGACCTGACCAAACAGGGCGTGTCGATCATCTTCATCACCCACAAACTGAAAGAAGTGCTCTCCGTCTCCGACCGCATCACCGTCATGCGCGCCGGCAAAGTGGTGGGCAGCACCACCCCGGCCGAAACCAACGAAGCCGAGCTGGCGACGATGATGGTTGGCCGCAAGGTTATCCTTTCGGTGGAAAAGAAACCCGCCAAAGTGAGCGAAGACGTTCTCAACATCCAGAATCTTCAGGTCAAGGACAACCGCGGCGTGGAAGTGGTGCGCGGTATTTCGCTCAACGTGCGTGGCGGTGAAATTCTGGGTATCGCCGGCGTTCAGGGCAACGGTCAGACCGAACTGGTGGAAGCCATCACCGGCCTGCGCGCGCCGTTCGGCGGCACCGTCAGCATCGGCGGCAAGGATGTCACCCGCAAAGCCCCGCGCGACCTGGTCGAAGTCGGCATGGGGCACATCCCTGAAGATCGCCAGAAACACGGCCTGGTGCTCAGCTATCCTCTCGCTGACAATATGGTATTGTGCACCTACTACCAGCCGCCTTTTGCCCGTCGCGGTGTTCTCCAAAACGCCGTGATTGAAGACAACGCCCGAAAGCTGATCCAGCGCTTTGACGTGCGCTGCCCCGGCCCCTACGTGGCGGCCAAAACCCTCTCCGGCGGTAACCAGCAGAAAGTGATTGTGGCGCGCGAGCTTTCCCGCCCGATCAAGCTGCTGATCGCCAATCAGCCCACGCGCGGCCTGGATGTCGGCTCGATTGAATACATTCACAGCCAGATTGTGGCCATGCGGGATGAGGGTGACGGCGTACTGCTCGTCTCGGCCGAGCTGGATGAAATCCTCTCGCTGGCCGACCGCGTTGCCGTCATGTATCACGGCAAAATCGTAGCCGTGATGCCGGTGGAAGAAGCCACCCGCGAAGGTCTGGGATTGTTGATGGCCGGCGCCGAAGCCGAAAAGGCTGCCGAATCGGCATAAGCCTACTGAAGGATGAAACGACACCCCCGCCGGGTAAGACTCCGGCGGGGGTTGCTTTTTACCCGGCTCCATCCGGCATTCCCGCCAAAGGGGCCTTTCAGTCAAGAAAAATTGGGTATAATTAGGAGAACAGCATCCAATTTATGGGACGATCTGCCATGTCAGAGCAGCCTGCCCGATTTTTAGGCAGGTAAATTTACGCCTGGTAGCGACAGAAGCACCGACAGAGGTAAAGGGAGAATCCATGTCCACCATCGTTATCGATCACATTTCCAAATCCTTCGGCGCGCAGCGTGCCGTTGACGATGTTTCGTTTGAAGTCAATCCGGGAGAAATTTTCGGCCTGCTGGGACCCAACGGCGCCGGTAAAACCACCACCATCCGCATTTTGCTGGATATCTTTAAAGCCGACAGCGGAAAAGTCATCATTCTGGGCGGCCCGATGACCGAGGCCAAGAAGAACAAAATCGGCTATCTGCCGGAAGAGCGCGGGCTGTATCAGGATATTCCTCTGGAAAACTGCCTCAATTACCTGGCCACGCTCAAGGGGCTTTCTCCGGCGGTGGCTCACAAGCGCATCGATCAATACCTGAAGCAATTCGACCTGGCCGGCTCGCGCCGCAAGAAGGTGAAAGAACTGAGCAAGGGTATGCAGCAGAAAGCACAGTTGATCGCCACCCTGGTGCACGAACCGGATGTGATCATCATTGACGAACCGTTTTCCGCGCTCGACCCGGTCAACACCCAAATGGTCAAAGACCTGCTGCGGGAGCAGCGCGATCGCGGGCGAACCGTGGTGATGTGCACCCACCAGATGCACCAGGTGGAAGAGCTGTGCGATCGCATCGTTTTGATCAATCAGGGCAAGACCATGCTGTACGGCGATCTGGATGACATTCGCCGGCGCTTTTCGGGGCAGCAAGTGGTAGTTCGTGCGCTCGGTGAACTACCCGCGGCCCTGCCGGGTGTGCTGGACGTGAAACCGCACAACAGCGGCGTGCAGCTTCAACTGACAGCCGGCACCACTCCGCAGGATGTGCTGCGTGCGCTTGTGGAGCGGGGCGTTGCCCTTGAACAATTTGAAATTGCCATGCCCACGCTGGATGAAATTTTCATTCAGGTGGTTCAAAACAGCGGGGGGGAGAACCATGAGTAAGTTTTGGCTGATCGCCGCCCATGAATACCGCCGCCATGTGCTGCGCAAGCGCTTTCTGATCGGTTTACTGTCCATGCCGCTGCTGGTGGCCTTCACCTTTGGTGTCGGCATCCTCACCGTGTACCTGGGTACCGATACCACCCCCATCGGCATGGTGGACCCGGCCAACCTGTTCCCCAATCCGCAGCAGGTCCCGGAAGAAGATGCCGGCATGTTTGGCAATGCGCCGGTAATGGTCTACGCCGATGAAACCCAGGCGCGCTCCGCATTGGATGCCGGGCAGATTCAGGCGTTTTATGTGCTCAGCGATACCTATCTAGAGAACGGCCAGGCACGCCTGGTGAGCAAAGACACCCCCGCCGATAACGTCTCGGGCGATTTCGGCGATTTCCTGCGCCATAATCTGCTGCTCAACGCCCCGGCGGATGTGCGCGAGCGCCTGTCCGTCGGCATTGAGTTCGTGACCCGCACCGTGGACGGTTCACGTTCCGCTGGAAGTGATAACTGGATATCGCTGGTGCTGCCCTTTGCGTCCGGCCTGGTGTTTATGATCGCCGTGACTACTTCGGGCAATTACCTGATGCAAGCTGTGGTGGAAGAAAAAGAAAACCGTACGATGGAAATCGTCGTCACGTCCGTCTCGCCGTACCAGCTCATTGCCGGAAAAACGGCGGGTAATCTGGGTGTCGGCCTGACCCAATTGTTGATTTGGATCGGTGTGGCGCTGATCGCTGTTCTGTTCGCCGGCAATGTCTTCCCGTCTTTCCAGAGCTTCTCGCTCAGCAGCGAGATGGTGATCATCATGCTGGCCACTTTCCTGCCGGCCTTTGTGCTGGTCGGCGCATTGTTGGCAGCCATCGGCTCCATCACCACCGAATTGCGCGAAGCCCAGCAGTATTCCGGTCTGCTCACCTTGCCCTTCTTCGTCCCCTACTGGTTCGTCACGCCGTTGATCATGAACCCCAACAGCCCGCTGTCGCTGGGGCTCAGCCTGTTCCCCTTCACTGCGCCAGTGGCGCTGCCCATTCGCGCCGCCTTCACCGAGGTGCCGGCCTGGCAGGTGATTGTGGCGGTGACGTTGTTGGTGCTGTGCGCTGCCGGGGCCGTCTGGCTGGCGGTGCGTACCTTCCGCCTGGGCATGCTGCAATACGGCAAACGCCTGTCCTTCCGCGCCATTTTCGGACGGGCCAAGGCCTGAGCCGGATCCAATGAGGCACAAGAATGAATAGCAAAACCTGGCTTGTACTGAAACAAACCTTCATCCGGACGGTGTTCCGTCCGTCGTTTCTGATCATCCTGTTCCTGCTCCCGATCGCCGGCTTTGTTGTGCTGCAAATCGTTGGCTCCATGCAAAGCGAGGAGACCGACGCCAGCCAACTGGCCGAATTGATCATGCCCGCCGACACCGGCAGCAAGGAAGGGTATGTGGATTTGAGCGGAACGATCACCGAACTGCCTGAATCCGCCCGCAGCCACTTCGTCGCGTTTGAGAACGAGGACCTGGCCAAGGCCGCGGTCGATTCCACCCGCATATCGGCGTATTACCTGGTTCCGGCCGATTTTCTGGAGACCGGCAAAATTGACTACGTGCGCCCGGATTTCAACCCCCTGGGCAGTGAATCTCAAACCGGCCGGTTTGAGGACGTCGTCACCTACAATCTGACCGACCATAATCAGGCGCTGACATTCCGACTGGTCAACCCCCTCAACGCTCAGTTGGAAGTGACCGGCGGGCAACCTGCGCGCGATCCGGGCAACGTCATGACCTTCTTCCTGCCTTACATCGTCGCCATGCTGTTTTACATCGTCATCTTCTCCTCGGCCAGCACCATGCTCTCCAGCGTCACCGATGAGAAGCAAAACCGCACCATCGAGATCCTGATGACCTCGGTGACGCCCATGCAAATGCTCACCGGCAAGATCGTCGCGCTCGGTCTGGCCGGATTGTTGCAAATTGTCATCTGGACGGGCTCCGGCCTGTTCCTGCTGCGCCTGTCGGGCGAAACACTGTCTCTTCCAATGGCCTTCCAACTGCCCACTTCCATCCTCATCTGGGCGGTGCTCTTCTTCCTGCTTGGCTATGCGCTATATGCCAGCATGATGGCCGGCGTAGGCGCCCTGGTACCCAACCTGAAAGAAGCATCACAGGCCACCACCATCCTCGTTCTGCCTATGGTCGTTCCGCTGGCCATGATCAACGCCCTGAGCAGCGACCCCAACGGCGCCATCTCGATGGCCATCAGTCTATTCCCGCTCACCTCACCGGTGGCGATGATGACGCGCCTCTCCGCCGCCGTGGTTCCGCTCTGGCAAATCCTGCTCGCGCTCGGGCTGCTGGCGGTCACCACCTGGCTGGTGCTGCGTGTGGTGGCCGGTCTGTTCCGCGCCCAAAACCTGCTCACCGGCCAGACCTTCAGCATGCGGGTGTTGTGGAACGCCATCGTCAACAAAGCCTAACGGCTGACTTTCTCCGATAAAGCATCCGGGTGGACGATTTTCGTTCGCCCGGTTTGTTTTTTCGGCCCTTTTTTCTGTACAATACAGGTACCGCAGTATGCCTTTCCCGCGGAGCCTGTCCTATGCCCAGACCATTTCGAATTCTCAACCTGTTGGTTCTCGTCGTAATCCTCACCGGCTGCGTTGCGCCTGCGCCATTGCCCAACACGCCCACGCCGCCTCTTCCACCGCCGCCAGTTTCCGGCACCCCCACCCCGCCGGACCTCGTTTCCACCGACCGCCTGTTCGGTTTCCTATCCGAAATCACGTCTATTCAAGCCTATTCCGGCTGGCGCAATTCCGCCACGTCGGGTGAACGCCAGGCCCTGGATTGGATCCAGCAGCGCCTCGCCGGCCTGCCCTATCTACAGGAATTGGGCGTGGAGGTCACCCGCCAGGAATTTAACGTGTTTCTCGCCACCGAATTGGGACAAACCGGCGTGAAGTTGACTCTCGGCGGGCATACCACCGCGCTGCCCGCGTTCGGCATGCGCGGCTCGCGGGACTCCATCGAGCAGGCACTGAACATGGACAGCGACGGCGCGCTCAACGACAGTGAACCCAACCCGGTGAACGCTTCGGGCGATACGCTG
>DAOUGY010000158.1:0-4106 GCA_034428975.1 Anaerolineaceae bacterium
CGGCGAAATACACGCCCGTCGCGCGGAAGGCCGCCGGGTCGGGGATTTCGGATTCGGCGATGAACGCCTCGATCCACTGCGCCGCCGTGCGCCCTTGCGAAAACGCCTCGCCAAAGCCCAGTCGCCCGGCCAACGCGCAGAAGATATCGTAATCGCTGCGCGCTTCGCCCAACGGCGGATGAATTTGCGGGCGATAGAGCAGGTAGTTCCCCGCCCAGGGCAGGCCGATGTCTTCTTTCTCCAGCGCGGTCGCCGCCGGCAGCACCACGTCGCAGTGCCGCGCGGTGGGCGTCAGGAAGATATCATGGCACACGCTGAAATCGGCGCGCTCAAACGCGGCGATATTTTTCATAATATCGCTGCCCTGATTGAGATAATTGGCTCCGGCCACATACAGGAAGTGGATATCCGTCGGATAACCGCCGGCGCGCCCCTGCAGCACGGCGTCCGGCCAACGCACCATGGGAATGACCGGTTGCGCGGGAATGTCGGGCTGGGGCAGCGTGCCGACGCGCGGCGCGGGCAGGCGGCTGTTGATCGCGCCGGAGGAGCCGCCCTTGCGGCCCAAATTGCCGGAGGCCACTTGCAGCGCCACCGACAGGCGGTAGGTCTCCTCGCCGGCGTGGACGCGCTGGATGGAGTAGCCGGGAATCAGCATCGCGGGATCGGCCTGGGCGTAGGCGCGCGCAAAGCGCTCAATCTCCCCGGCGGGCACGCCGCAAATCGGTTCGGCCCACTGCGGGCTGCGCGCTTCGCCGCCGCCGCGGCCCAGCACATAGGCTTCCAGTCGATCAAAGCCCACACTGTGCGTTTCGATGAACGCGCGATCCAAACGGTTTTCCACAATCCAGACATGCAGCACAGCCAGCATCAGCGCGGCGTCGGTGCCGGGGCGGCAGGCCATGTGCCAGGTGGCGGCATGCTGCACCGTGGACGTGCGGCGCGGGTCAATTACCACAATCTGCGCCCCGCGTTTGCGCGCTTCCATCAAGCGCTGCGGCAATTCCGAGCCCAGGCGCGTCTCCAAAATATTGGCGCCCCACAGGATGATCATCTGCGCGTACTGCAGCGTGGCGGCATCAAACCCGGCAACGCGGTGCTCGCGCCCCAGCACGTAGGGCAGGGCAAAGCTGGCCGCGCCGTTGCTGTAATTGGTGCGCATGCCGGTATACCCACCGAACAACCCCAAAAAACGTCCCAGCAATCCGGGCGTGCCGTGCAGTGCGCCGGTGTCGCCTGCGCTGGCCATGTTCAGCACCGCCTGCGGGCCGTAGGTCTCGCGCGTGCTTCGCAGGCGTTCGGCCACCCGATCCAGGGCCTCCTCCCAGCTCACCGGCCGGAACTGCCCCGACCCGCGCGGCCCGCTGCGCACCAACGGCTGCAAAATCCGGTCGGGTGCGTAGGTGGAATACTGCAGGCCGAAACCGCGCGCGCAGCCTTTCAGAAAGGTCCCGCCGGCCGGGTTGTTGACCAGGCGCGTGACGCGCCCGTTTTCAATCGTGGCCAGCAGCGGGCAGGCATCGCCGCCGCAATCTCGAGCGCAAAATGTGGGGGAAGTCGTCATACCGTACCTCGCCAATAACGATAAACCGAATGGGGCAATTATACCCGCGGCGCGCCGGACTGTCGCCCGCGCTTGGCGCATTTGCTATAATGAATGGGCATCGACGACCGCGCTTCTGACATCGGGATGTTGCCATGATTGGCGAAAGGTCGCCTGGATGAACCCTTATCGCTCGTTCCCTGTTGCCCGCCGGACAGCCGCCCTGCTCATGCTGGCTGCCTTGCTGGCGGCCTGCGCCGCGCCGGCCGCTCCCCTGTCCAATCCGTCATCCGCCCGGGAAACCCCTTCCGCTGCTGTGGCCGCCACTGCCACGGCGCTGCCTTTGACCATCGCCGGCCCACGCCTGGCCGCCGGGGCGGCTCACACCTGCTCTCTCACCTCGGGCGGGGCGGTGTGGTGCTGGGGTGCCAACACCAACGGCCAGTTGGGCGACGGCGGTACGCAGGAGCAGCGCTCGCCGGTGGCGGTGACGGGTCTTGCGGAAGAGATGCGCGCGCTGGCCGCCGGGGCCTATCACACCTGTGCCCTGAGCGCCGCCGGCCGGGTGTATTGCTGGGGGCAAAACCAGGCCGGACAACTGGGCGACGGCGGCCTGAACGACCAGCGGGCGCCGGTGGCGGTGCGCGGGCTGGATGGGCCGATGGTGGCCGTCAGCGCCGGGTATGGGCATACCTGCGCCCTGGCCGCCGGCGGGCGGGTGTACTGCTGGGGACAGAACCTGTTCGGTCAGTTGGGCAACGGCGACACGCACAACAGCACCACCCCGACCGAAGTCAGCGGTTTGCAGGGCGCCGTGGCCATCGCCGCCGGCGCGGAATTCACCTGTGCATTGTTGAGCAGCGGCCAGGTGCAGTGCTGGGGGCAGAACAGCGCCGGTCAGTTGGGCGCGCCCGCGCCCGACAGCAGCGCCACCCCCCTGCCTGTCACCCAGCTGCCGTCCGGGCTGATCGGTCTGACCGCCGGTTGGTATCATGCCTGCGTGCTGCAAAGCGGCGGTGGTGTGCTGTGCTGGGGCGCCAGCGACGGCCTGGGCACGCCGGTTTCAGTCGGCGGACTGGAAGGCCCGGCGGCCGCCGTGACAGCCGGCGCGGGGCACACCTGTGCACTGCTGCACAGCGGCGCAGTGCAGTGCTGGGGCGACAATTTTTACGGTCAATTGGGCACCGCCGGTTTTGAAAGCAGCGGAATGGCCACCTCGGGCGTGGCAAAAAGCGTGCTGGCACTGACCGACCCGGCGGTGGAAATCGCCGCGGGGGCGGGCCATACCTGCATCATGACCGGCGACGAGCGCGTGTTGTGCTGGGGCGATGACTCGTTCGGTCAGTTGGGGCCCAACCGCCTGCTGCCCTAAGTCATTGTTCCACGGATGTACACGGATCATCCGGATTAGACCCACGATAAGATCTCGACGCCGAGACGGCGTCGAGATCAAACTGTTTTGTTCATTTATTTCAATCCCCCCGCGCCCCTATGAAGATACTCCGTTGCGCTCCGATTGCGATTTCGGGTAAAATTACAGCCATGCACACCTCCCGCCTGCGTAAAGCCCTGCTCATTGCCGCCGGATCCTTATCGGTGGCGCTGGGCGTGCTGGGCATTTTCCTGCCCCTGCTGCCCACCACCGTCTTCTTCCTGATGGCGGCGGCCTGCTTTATGCGCAGCTCCGACCGCCTGTACAACTGGCTGATTAATCACCGCTGGTTCGGCAGCTACATCCGCAACTACCGCGAACACCGCGCCATGACCCTGGAAGCCAAAATCAGCATCCTGGCGTCATTGTGGATCACCATGCTGTTGACCATGATCTTTGCCCTGAACAGTGGGTGGCTGCGCGCGCTGCTGGCGGCGATTGCCGTGGGCGTCACCCTGCACGTGCTCAAGCTCAAAACCTTCCCGCGCGGGTTTAAATCTGTATTACCCAAAAACGAACTGGAAAACGAAGCGGATTAATCCCCCGCCGGGCGCATCCATCGAGTATACTTGCCGCGCACATCCCAATTCGGATTGGATTCAACATGCTGACAAATGGATGGGAATATCTACTGGTGGGGCTGGCCTCGATGGCAGCCGGCGCTGTCAACGCCCTGGCGGGCGGCGGCACGCTGATCTCGTTTCCCATGCTCACCGCGGTGGGCATCCCGGCGGTGGCGGCCAACATCACCAACACCGTGGCGCTTTGCCCGGGCTATCTGGGCGCCACGCTGGCGCAGTGGAACGACCTGCGCGTCCAGAAATCACGCCTGTGGCTGCTGCTGCCGGCGGCGATTGTGGGCGGGGTGGCCGGTGGGCTGCTGCTGCTCAACACCGGCGAGCGCCTGTTCCGCTCCCTGATCCCGTATCTGATCCTGCTGGCCTCGCTGCTGCTGGCGGTGGGCGATCCGCTGCGTGCCTGGCTGCTGCGCCGCACCGGCAAAACCCACGCCCCCGACGCCTGGGCGGTGCTGCCGGTCGGGCTGGCGGCCGTCTACGGCGGCTATTTCGGCGCAGGCCTGAGCGTTATCGTACTGGCCGTGCTGGGCCTGGTGCTCAACGATTCGCTGAC
>DAOUGY010000159.1:0-2059 GCA_034428975.1 Anaerolineaceae bacterium
GGCGCGCTGATGCCAAAGAGCGCGGCGGCCAGCAGTGCCTGAAGCGCGGATCGGACGGAGGGGTTTTTCATGGGCGGGCTCCTATGCAGGATTCTATGGAAAATTGTACAACATGGCGAGCATATTTTACACGACAATAAATCGTTGTTTGTGATTTGTTAATCAACCGGGTGTACGATGAATGCATGGATGAGGAAAGCATGCAAAAGCCACGCGTGTTGTTTTTATGTACGGGCAATTCGGCTCGCTCGCAAATGGCCGAGGCCTGGTTGCGACGGCTGGGTGGGGATCATTTTCATGTGAACAGCGCCGGGCTGGACCCCAAAGGAGTGCATCCACTGACGGTTCGCGTGATGGAAGAAGCCGGTTTTGATATGCGCGCGCATTATTCCAAGAAGCTGGCGGATTTTTTGAACGGACCTCATTTTTCGTATCTGATCACGGTATGCTCTTCAGCGGAGGAGAAATGCCCCGTTTTCCCCGGCATGGGGCAGCGGCTGCACTGGCCGTTGGATGATCCCGCGGCGGCGCAGGGATCGGAGGACGAACAGCTGGCTGCTTTTCGCCGGGCGCGCGATGAAATCGGTGCGCGCGTGCGGGAGTGGCTGCTGGGAATGGGGATCGAGCCGGCCGAATGACGGCTAACCAGCCAGGTTGAGGCGCACCTGAGTGCCCCGGGGTGAGGATTGAATGTGCAGCGTCGCGCCGATCAACTCGGCGCGTTCGTGCATGCCGACCAGACCGAAATGACCCTGCGGGGCGAACTGCGACGGGTTATCGGGCACCTCAAAGCCCTTGCCGTCATCACGGATGACCAGATTGGTTTCGTCCGGGGCAAATTCCAGCTCCAGTCCGGCCTGTCTGGCATCGGAGTGGCGCAGGATGTTGCTGAGCGCCTCCTGAGCGATGCGATAGAAGGCCAGCTCGGCATCCGGCGGCAGACGCCGTTCGGCGCCCTGCACGGCGAAACGCACCGGCAGGCCGGAGAGCCGGCTGGTTTCATCAGCCAGCGACCCGAGGGCGGCGCTTAATCCCAAATCTTCCAGATAGATCGGACGCAAGCCGCGCACCATACGGCGCAGGTTGGTGATGGTGCTTTGGATGAGCGTTTGAAGGTCGGTAAAAGCCTGGCGTTCGGTGTCGTCGTGGGCGTTGAGGGCCGCCAGTTGCACGCGCTGGTTGAGGGCGATCAGTCCTTGCAGGGTGTCGTCGTGCAATTCGCGCGCCAGGCTGCGCCGTTCGGTTTCCACGCCGGCGGTGATGGCGCCAATGTACCCGCGCAGGCTGGCCTGGGCGCTCTCCAGGTCGCCGGCCATGTCCACGAGCGTGCCCTGCAAGCGGCGGATTTCGTCGATGCCGCCCACGGACGGCGCCAGGGAGCGAAAATCACCGGCGGCCAGTTGGGTGGCTTGTTTCTCCAAATTTTGCAACGGGCGCACAATGTTCTGCGCGCCGTACCACAACGCGGCCAGGGTGATGAGCAAGACCGGCACCAGCGCCAGCGGGGCCAGTTGGGTGTAGAGCAGGGTGGGGCTGGAGATGTCTTCCCAGGTTTCTTCCAGCACCAGGCTCCACCCGGTGGAACCGATCGGCGCAAAGGCGGCTACATGCTCGCCATGGTTGCTTTGGAAATAATCAATGCCCGATTCGCCGGCAGGCGGATGGGCGAGGTGCGTGTGGGCACTGCCGTTTTCGGTGGTGGACAGGCTGCCGGACTGGAAAAGCGCATTTTGTTGCGCGTCCAGCAGGCGCACGCCCGATTGGCCGGGCACCAGCACGCCGGACAGGGCGGTTTGCACCAGCGGCTCTACGCGGAAGAATGCAATCAGCCGGCGGCCGCCGGCCAGGGGCTGGATGATACCGGCCCAGGACTCACTGCCGGTCTGCACGGCGGCCAGAGTCAGCAGGGCATCGCCGGCGTTTTGGGCGGAAATCTGCGCGGCAGGCATCGGGAGCGCTGCGCTGTTGTCCAGCACGTCGCCGCGGGGTGACACCAGAATCCACCCGCCGTCGAAGAGACTGGCATCGGCGGTGAACAGGGCATCGAGCGCATCGGGGG
>DAOUGY010000160.1:0-9080 GCA_034428975.1 Anaerolineaceae bacterium
CTGATGCCCAGTTTCAGGCGGATTTCGTCGGATTCTTTGCCGGATTTATAATCCACCAGGGCGCATGTCCAGCGGCACATGTCAAACGATAGATGTTTATCCAGGCCGGCTTCGTTGCCCAGATCTTCCAGTAAGTATTCGAGGCGGCGCGGTGACCAGGGAAAGACCTGTTCGGCCGGTTGATACTGCGCCAGATATTCCTGATAGGCCTGTACCCATTCGGGGGTGAGGTCAATTTTGCGTTCTTTGTAACGGCTGGAGGTGCTGGCGTAGCGCACAAACAAGATCGGCCCGGAAGGGGCAAGCAAATCGATGTGATTGATGTTGAGGGCCAGCACTTCGCCTTTCTTCAAGCCGGACGTGAGCAGCAACTGCACCAGGGTGTAGGGACGGGCGTCGGGCTTGCGCGCCGTGCGGTGCTGGTTGGCAGCGTGCAACACACGTTCCTGCTCGGCGGCAGTGAGCACCACCGGCAGCGGGCTGATGACCGACTGCTGCAGCACCTTCTCGGCCGGGTCGGCGCCGATCCGGCCGGCGCGATGCAGCCAGCGGAAGAACGACTTGATGGACGTGATGCGGCGCGCCAGGCTCTTGGGGCTGCACGGCACTCCCCGCCCGGTTTGCAGCCAGGTGAGGAAATGATTGATTTCGGTGGTGGTGATGGAACCTATGCCGCGGTCGGGCGGCAGGTAGGCGGCAAGAAGCTGCATGTCCCCGATGAAGGCTTTGACGGTATAGAGCGAACGGCCCTGATCTTGAAGGAATAATTCCCAGGCGCGCACGGCCGGCAAGAGTGGGGTTTGTGGGGTGATATGCGATTCGGGGGCGACAGCTTCACTCATCGGGGGAACTCCCTTCGCTTTTGCGTATAGCCTACGCAATGAATATACCTGATTTGGCAACGAATGTCAATCGGCAAATCAGGCGCCGGGTTGGTCCGGTTATTGACCGATGGCGTCGTGAATGAGGGCCTGAACCGCCGGTAGATTGGGCACCAGCACCATTGCGCCGCCTTCAGTGATTGCGTCGTATACCAATCCCGAACCGATTGAGTAGCGGTGAATGCGCGATTTGTCCTTGTAGATGCCGGGAGCCATGCCGACCATGCTCAGGATGTTTTCCAGCGAGATGTCCGTCTCAACCGATTCCTTGAACTGGTCGTAGATCTTTCCGGCGTTGCTGGCGGCTTTCAGGCTCATCAAGCGGTTGAAGATGCCAATCAACACTTCCTGAGCGCGGCGAGTGCGGTCGAGGTCGCTGGTGGTGTAGCGTGAGCGCACATACCACAGCGCGGTTGCGCCATCGATGGTGTTCTTGCCGGGTTCGATCAGGCAGTATCCACCGCGGTTTTGCTTCAGATCGCACTTATCGTACAGTTCCTGGCTGGCTTCGATGGTGATGCCGTTCAGCGAATCGATGATGCCGATGAACTGCGAAAAATTGGTCAACATGTAATGCTCGGGTTTGACGCCGAAATTGTATTCAAAAGTCGCCTGCATCAGGCTGAAACCGCCGTACCCCTGGGCGGTGTTAATGCGCTGGTTGCCGATGCCCGGGATGAAGACATATAAATCGCGCGGGAAGGAGATCATCGCGACCGTGCCTTCTTCGGGGTTGAGCGAAACGAGCACAATCACATCCGTGCGGTATCCGCCGCCGGGGCGCTGATCGGACCCCAACAGCAGAATATTGGTAATGTCGGCGTCTTTGCTCAGGGTCGGCACCGGGGGCAGGGGTGTTTTGGTGGGTTTGGGGGTGGGTGTGCGCGTGGGCTTGAGCGTGGGCTGGTTGGTCGGCGCAATGGGTTGGAACGGCGTGGGGGTGGCGGTTGCGTTTGGGTCAGGTGACAGCAACATCTGGGCGATCGTCAGGGGCGTCGCTTGCGGGGTTTCGGTTGCGGCAGCCAGGCCGCAGCCGCTGAGTAGAATGGCCGCCATGAGAAGAATAGTTCCGAATTTTCGCATACCTCTCCGATGAATGTCGCCTGATGCGGGTGGCGGCTAATTGGGGGTTTCGGTGATGACCGGCGTTTCGGTAGGCGCCTGGGTCACAATGGGTGTTTCGGTAACGGGAGGCTCGGTGGGCGTTTCCGTCACCACCGGTGTCTCGGTCACCACGGGGGTTTCTGTAACAACCGGTGTTTCGGTGACGGCCGGCGTGGTGGGTTTTTGAGTGGGTGGAACCGGCGTGTTGGTTTTGGTGGGCGGTTTGGGCGTGAATGTCCAGGTTGGCGGGATGGGCGAGGGCGTCAGAGTGGGGATCCAGGGCACCCACAGCGAATCGCCGGCACGAATGAGCGTGGATGTGCCCATGCAGTTGGCCATTTGCAGATCGGAGACACTGACGCCGAACACGAGCGACAGCTTGAAGAGCGTATCGCCGGATTTGACCGTGTAGGACACCCAACCGGCCGGCGGGCCGCATGGCACCGCGGATGGCGCTACGCTGGTGTTTGTGTTGGCCGGGGTGGATGTGTCATTGGGTAGACGCGTGCGCGTGGCGGTGGGGCGCGGAGCCGGCAAATAGATGACGGTGCCGGGCATCAACGCCGGGCTGAGCAGGCAGTTGGCTTCCAGCAGGCGGGTGGCTGTGATGCCGCGCGGTTTCGCCAGCGATTCGGCGGTGTCGCCGGCGCGAACGGTGTACGGTTTCCAGCCGCGAGGTGGTGCGCAGGTGGTGGGCAGCGGGGCGTTGACGTTTTCAATCGGGGTGGGGCTGTACAACGCCGGCGGGAGAACGAAATCCAACGGGGTGGGTTCGATCCATTCCGGAGCGACCGGAATGCTGAAACCTTCGGCCAGCGCCAGTGAAAGCGATCCCAAAACCAGCAGGGTGACGCCGGCGAAGGCGACCAGGCCGAGGAGAAGGGAGCGAAATCCGCTCATGCCCGCCCTGCCGGTTCTTCGGGAGATTCGGGTTGAATGGGCAGCAGGATGCTGAAGGTGGAGGTGTGCTGATGATCGCTCTCCACCCAGATGCGTCCGCCGTGGGCTTCGACCAGCGCTTTGGCAATGGAGAGGCCCAGACCGGCGTCGCCGACCCCCTGCAGAATGGGATTATCCGCGCGATACCGGCGCGAAAACACGCGCGGCAGGTCGTCGGAGGCAATGCCGCCACCGCTATCGGTAATTTTGATCAATGCGTATTCGTCGCCGGGAGCGGCTTCCTGGGTGCGCACCATTAACCGGATGCTGCCTTCGGGCGGGGTGACTTCGCTGGCGTTGCGCAGCAAGTGGGTGAGAATTTGCTGCAGGGCGTCGCGATCGGCTACCAGCCTGGGCATTTCATCGGGCAAGTCCACGCGCATGGCCAAATTCTTCTTGCGCAGGTGCAGGCTGGCATCGGAGAGGGCCTGGTCAATCACCTCGGACAGGTCAACCGCGGCGGGGGCCAATTCGGCGGTTTGCCGGGTGGTGGCTTGCAGCAGGTCGTTGACCATATCATTCATGCGCTCGGTGGAGGCTTTGATGCGTTCCATGAATTTGCGCTGCAATGCGCCCAGAATGCCCACCGATTCGCCCATCAACAGGTCGGTGTAACCGGCGATGGAGGATAGCGGCTGGCGCAGTTCCTGGACAATCGAGGTGATCATTTCCATGTCCTCGGCGGGCAAGCGCCGGGTTTCGGGCGATTTTTGCTGCAGGGTGAGCATGCGGGTATTGGCGTCGGCCAGTTGATTTTGCAGTTGGGCCACTTGCACCAGGCTGGCGCGCAACTCGCTCTGTACCTGGCTTTCGGGGCGGGCTGTGGTCGAGGCGGCTTCCAGGGCGGCGGTCAGGCGCTCATTTTCTTGTTGCAGCAGATCGACGGTACGCTGGGTTTCTTTTTGCAGTTCCACCAGGCTTTGCAGGTCGGCTTGCGGGTTGGCCGGGGGCTCTTCACGCATGGCGGCCAATTCGGAGAGCAACGCCTGATTGTCCTGGCGCAGCGCGTCCAGCTGGGCGCGCGAATCCGTCACCTCAAGGATGGCCTTGCGCAAGCGGGCTTCGATGTCGGGGTCGGGGGCCTGCAGCAGGGCCGCCAGCGGACCTTCCAGTCCGCGGATCAGATTCTCGTCCTCCGCTGACCAATCGTGGCTGGAGTAGGGATTGATAAACAAGGCCGCTTCACGGGCCGCCGGTCCGGTTCCGATGGGCAGCAGCATGACGCTGCCGGGTGCGTCCACGCCGATGGCCGCCGCCAACGCGCGCCGATCGGAGGCGGAGCGTTCATCCTGCACCGAGAACGAACGCAGTTCGTTTTTTTGCAGTGCCGCCAGCAAGATGGGAATTTGGGTGGATTCGATGCTCAAACTGGGCAGGCGTTCTTCGCGGATCAGATCGTACCCGTTGGCGAGCTGCACATGGCCGTTTTGGGCATCGGGGGTGAGCAGAAAACACAAATCGGATTTGAGCGTGTGGGCCAGGGCGCGCACCAGATCATCGCGGCGCGAACCGGCGGGGTCGCCGGCCAGGGAAGCCCAGGCGCGCACGGCGTTGGTTTCCAGCACCCGGCTTTTACGTTCAGCAGGGATGACTTGCACCGCCGGCGCTTGAGGCGGCACGACGACGGGGATACGCTGCGCGGCCAGGGGCAGGAGCGGATAGGTGCACAATTGCGCCAAACGCACCGCCCCGGAAAAATCACCGCTGGCCGGCGGGTAAAGCAAGTGGAGCAAAGAGCCGGCCAGATTGGCCAGCAGGAAGACAAAACCGACGCCCCAGCCCAGCGGTCGCACCAGCACCAGAAGGAAGAGACCGGCCAACGCCAGGAAACTGGTCAGCAAACCCCACCCCCAATCGAGCATGGAACCGTTAAACGGCAAAGTGGGGTCCTGCGCCAGCCAGCCGGTGAGGGTAAACGCAAACAGCACAATCACCAGCAGGTTAAGCAGCACCAGCACGGCATCGGCGGCGCGCGAAGGGCGCGGAAAAACCCACAGCCAGACGATCCAGATGAGGGAATAGGCCAGAACAGCGCGATCGACGGGCGGCATGAAGCTGTGTGGGGTGGCCAGTTCCTGCCAGGCCATGCCGCTGGCGAGAAACATGATCAGTTGGCCCACCAGCAGAAAAACCAGCGCGAGAATCATGCGGTTGGCGGCCGGGCCGGGAGAGGGGCGGCGTAAAATCCAGGCGGTTTGCAGCGCCGCGGCAGCCGTGAAGGCCAGAATCAGGTGAACGATCAGATTGCCGGGTGGAACGGTGAGAATATTTAAAATTTGTTGAAGCAATTGTTCCATGTGGGCTGTCTCCCTGGGCCACTGCTAATTATAGCATGGCGCCTTTCTTCCGGCGTGAAGCGCGCAGTAGGAAAGGATGCAGGAATCTTGCCAGTTACTATGCGCTGCATGATAAACAGCCGAAAACCCGTGGGACCAGATGGGTTGACAAAAATGGGTTTTCTGCTAAAATTGCGCCTGTACGTGATCGCCCGATCACGAACGCCGAAGTGGCGGAACTGGCAGACGCGCTACGTTCAGGGCGTAGTGGGCAATACGCTCGTGAGGGTTCAAATCCCTCCTTCGGCACTCAAAACCTCGCGAAAGCGGGGTTTTTTGTTCGTCCCTGCCGCCGAAAAAAGGTCTGGATTGGCTTGTCCGTCGCGTAGACTTGGGGTAAGATACAGATATGAAATATCTTGGCCGCTACAAACGTCAACTGATCGCGATTGGGATATTCATCGTGCTGTTCTTTGTGTTGACTGACCTTAACACGCGCCTGACGGAATACTTCCGGCTGTCGGACCAGCGCAACGATATGCGCACGGTGGTGGCGCAACTGGATTCGACACGCGCCTACCTGCAAACCCAGATCGTTTTTGCCACATCGGAAGCCGCGGTGGACGAATGGGCGCGCCAACAGGCTCACATGGTCAAGCCGGGGGATAAACTGGTGGTGGTGGTGCCGAAAGGCAGCCTGACGCCGGTGCCCGAAACCGCCCAGGCGCCCACTCCGCAAGCGGTGGAAAACTGGCAGGTGTGGTGGGCTCTGTTTTTTGGGGATTAGGCCAAAGACGGCGCCGGAGCGATTGGCTCCGGCGCTTTTTTTATTCCTTTTATATGCTGTTGAATAACGAGATCGCCAGCGTTTCGTCCAGCGCGTCCAGATTGGGCAGAACGCAGTGCGCGTCCGATAGGGCGGATGCCGGGTGGGTGGTTTCCACCGCCAGGCAGCGCATGCCGGCCCGGCGGGCGGCGCTGACCCCGGCCACTGAATCTTCGATGACCAAAGCACGCGCCGGGGCGACGCCCAGTTGACGGGCTGCCAGGAGGAAGACATCCGGGTTGGGTTTGCCGGGAATGTCCATGCCCGAGACCAGCGCCGCGAAGAAGGAACGGATATCCAGGGCGTCCACCAGCGCGTCGATGTTGGCGGGCGGCGCGGAGGAGGCGACAGCTTGCGGCAAACCCCAGGTGGTGAAGGTCTCCAGCCAGCGGCGCACGCCAGGTAGAAGCCGCACCCGTCCGGGCAACATGGCCCGGAAGAACTCCTCTTTTTCACCGGCGATGTCTTGCAGCTCATCGTCGCGCGGATCGCGGCCGAGCAGGGCTTGCAGCGTGCTGCGGTTGTTCATGCCAAAAGTGCGCACGAACTGCGCCCAGGTCAGGTCCATTCCGTATCCTCTCAGCACCTGCGCCCAGGATTCATAATGCAGGCGGCCGGTGTCTACCAGCACGCCGTCCATGTCCCATAATACGGCGGATTGGGTTGGGCGGACGGGAAGGTCGCTCATTTAATCGTCCTGGGTGGGCAAAGCGCGAATGGCGAGAATGGTCAGATCATCCGAGGCCAGCTCACCTTGCTGGAATTCTTCCAACGCGGCATCAATGGCCTGCAACAGCTCGTGAATGTTCTTGCCGTTGGCATCTTGCAGCGATTCAATCAGTCGGTTTTCGCCAAAGGCATCGCCTTCCGGTGAAAAACTTTCGGTCACGCCGTCGGTGTAGAGCAGCAGCGTGTCGCCGGGGTTCAGATGAATCTCATGCTCTTCCAGGCGGGCGCGATCCAGAATGCCCAGGGCAATGCCGCCTTTGGGGAATTGCTCCACGGCGCCGCCATCGGCTCGCAGCAGCAGTGGACGGTTGTGACCGGCGTTGGCATACACCAACCGGCCGGTGTCCAATTCCAGAATGGCATACACCGCGGTGACAAACATGCTGTTAACGGAGTCGGACATGAGCAGGCGGTTGACGCGGTCGAGCACGCGCGCCGGTGATTTTTGGCTCTGAGCGGCAGCGCGGATGAGCGTGCGCGTGACGGTCATGTACAGCGCAGCGGGCATGCCTTTATCGCTCACATCCGAGATCACCAACCCCAGGCGGTTCTCTTCCAGACGGAAAAAGTCGTAAAAATCACCGCCGACTTCGCGGGCGGGCTGCCAGCGCACGTCCAGCTCCCATTTGGGCAGGTTGAGCATGTGGGAGGGTAGGAAGGTGCGCTGGATCTCGCGGGCCAGTTGGAATTCGCGCTCAACGCGTTCGCGTGAGATCATTTCGGCATTGAGACGCTCGTTTTGAATGGCCAGCGAAATCTGCTGGGCCACGCCGTGAATGATTTCCATGCGGCGATCATGAACAGCCGGGGGTACGCTGGTCTCTTTGGCGATCAGCACGCCGTAATTTTCGCCTTTGACGGAGAGCGGGTAACCGACGAGATAGTTGCCGGCGCGGGAGTGTTCGCGCGTCAGACGCGTGCCGCCGGGCGGGCAGGCCACCTCGCACCAGTCTTCGGGGGGCAGGGCGGCATCTTGCAGCACGCAGGTGATCGGCTGGTCGCTTTCGTGAACGGCGTCCAGCAGCGGGAATTCCCCTTCAAAGTACGGCACGGAGAGGATGCGCTCTTCAATCTGGTGCGAACCGGTAAACGCCTGGGCAGGGTGGAACATGCGCCGGGGGCCGTCCCACAGGTAGATGACGGTGGAATCGATGCCGACCAGGATGGGCAGCAGATGCACAATGGTGTCGAGGATGTCGTCCAGTTCATTTTGGCTGACGACTGCCTGGGCCACCTGTAACATGACCGCGGTGACGTAGGCTTCCTCCTGGCGGGCTTCGAGCAATCGTATATTTTCGACGGCCACGGCTGTCTGATGGGCGATGCCCTGCAGGATGGATAGCGTCTGATTGTCGAAGGGCTGGTGCGCGCCAGTGGGATCGGCATTCTGGTGGGTGACCAGGAACGAGCCGAGGATTTCACCACGCGCCAACAGCGGCAGCATGATGACCGTACCGGTGCCTTCGGCGGCGGCGGCGGGAATCTGCAGATCGCGGGCGGCATCCTCGATGAAGACCGGGGTTTTCAGCAGGCGCATCTGCTGCAGGGCGGGCACGTCCTCTTCAATAAACTCGATTGTGTGCGGCAGGTTGTCAATGCCATAGACGGCTTTGAGCAGGAAGGCCTGCAAGGGCTCGTCCCACAGGAAGAAAGCGCACTTGCGTACGCCGATCAGCAGCGGCGCCAGACGCACCATGGTGGAGAGCAGCTCATCCAACCCGGAAGCCGATTGGCTGGCTTCGGCCACCTGCATCAGCACGGTGGAGATCCAGGCCTGTTCCTGGGCTTGCATGTAGAGGCGCGCGTTTTGAATGGCCACGGCGGCATAGCTGGCGAAGGTGCTGGTCATGGCGCGGGCTTCGCTACCGTAGCGCCCGCTGGTGGAATGGGCCAGGGTGATGATGCCGAGCACTTCATCGGCCGAACGCAGCGGGGCGGCGATGGACGAATAGTCTTGCGGATATTGCATGGCCGCGCCAAGCGGCCCAAACGGATCGGCCGGGGTGCGGATGACGGGTTCGGGCGAGCCAAGCGCCGCCGCCAGATAACTGCGCGCGGCGGTGTGGTCCAGGCGGGCGGCCAGCACTTTTTCGGCATCGATGCCATGCACCGCCGCCAGGCGCAGCGGCGCATCCGGGTCGGGGTCACCGGCGCCGGCCAGAGGCTCATCGAGCAGCCAAATGGCCGACAGCTCGCAGGGCAGGTTGTGCTCCAATTCTTTCAGAATGCTGTCCAGCAACTGGTCGAGGGCCACGTTGGCCGACAACATGCGCGCCACGTCCTTAAAGCTGTCGCCAACCTGTCGGCGCCAGCGCTCGGCAGCAT
>DAOUGY010000161.1:0-1517 GCA_034428975.1 Anaerolineaceae bacterium
CTCATCATCGGCGGCGGGCCGGCGGGCAGCGCCTGTGCCTGGCGGCTCAAGCAAAACGGCGCGGACTGCCTGGTGCTGGACGGTCAGGCTTTCCCGCGCTTCAAACCGTGCGCTGGATGGGTCACACCCGGGCTGCTGTGCGACCTGGACTTGACGCCCGAGGACTACCCGCCTGGCATGGTCACCTTTCGACAGTTCGACATCGCCTTGCGCGGCCTGCGCTTTAAAATGCGCACGCACCAGCACGCCATCCGGCGCATCGAGTTCGACGACTATTTACTGCGCCGCAGCGGCGCGCCGGTGATTCAGCACGCGGTGAAGGAGATCCGGCAGATCGACGGTGGTTTCGAAGTCGACGGCGAATTCCAGACGCGCTGGCTGGTGGGGGCGGGCGGCACGCGCTGCCCGGTGCGCCGGCAGCTCTTTGACGCCGAATCGCCGCGCCCCGCGGATGCGCTGGTGGTGGCGCAGGAGGACGAGTTCTTTTATCCGGCGCGCGACGAGCGCTGCCGGCTGTGGTTTTTGCAAAACGGCCTGCCGGGCTACGCCTGGTACGTGCCCAAGGCCAACGGCTGGCTGAACGTAGGCATCGGCGGGATGGAAGCGCAGCTCAAGGCCAACGGCGACGCGCTCAAACGGCACTGGAACCTGCTGGTGAAACAGCTGGATGAACTGGGATTGGTGCGCGGTTATGAATACCACCCCAGCGGGCACAGCTATTATCTGCGGCGTGCGGGCGTTGCCCCGCGCCGCGGCAATGCCTTGCTGGCCGGCGACGCGGCCGGGCTGGCCACGCGCGACATGGGCGAGGGCATCCACCCGGCGGTGCAATCCGGGCTGCGCGCCGCGGATGCCATCCTGAGCGGCGGGGAGTATACGCTGCGCGGCATCCAGGGCCTGTCGCTGTGGTCGCTGATTGGGTTGGCTGCGTAGAAGAGAAGAAAACACAGAAGATCACAGATAGACACAGATAATAAAGAAAAATCTGTGTTCATCTGTGGGAAATCCGTGTTCATCTGTGTTTCTCTTTTCTTTTCTTCCTTTCCAAAATTCCGCTTTGCGCTCTTCCCTTCTTCGCGGTGAATCTTTCCACCGATGTTCGTTTTGGTCTGGAGACCAGGATTAAGGAGCGCTCGGTCGGAGACCGGCGCCATCAAAGTAAGAGATAAACACAGATAATAAAGAAAAATCTGTGTTCATCTGTGGGAAATCCGTGTTCATCTGTGTTTCTCTCTTCTTTTCTTCTTTTCCAAAAATACACTTTGCGCTCTTCCATTCTTCGCGGTGAATCATCCTATGTGTCCTCGTATACTGGAGTCCCTTACCAGGGCATGCCGGCGAAAGTGCGGTTGACCAACCGATAAAGTTGAAAGGTGGGCGTCAAGGGCCAGTTTTGGGCCAGTGATTATGCGATAATGGCACAAATCCAATTCACGGGGGAGTGATACCCATGCCCGCAAAATCTTACGCACTTGAACAAAATGGCCCCAAGCGCCTGACCGTTTCCTGGAAGTTTG
>DAOUGY010000162.1:0-2234 GCA_034428975.1 Anaerolineaceae bacterium
GCCGGCGATATCTTCCGCGCCTTCGTCGCCCTTTTCCTGCCGGTCGCGCTCGCGAATGCGCTGCAGCCATTCCGGCACATCCTCACCCGCGGGTTGCGCCGGGCTTTCGGGGGGCTGCGTGCCGCCCAGACCGGTTAACCAATCGGGTAAGTCGCCGGCCGCTTCCGCGCCGGAGGGCGCCGCCGCCTGCAGCGGGCGCTGGCAGAACCAGCACTGCTCGCTGCCTTCCGCGTTCGATTTACCGCACGTCGGACAGATCAAATCGGCCATAGGTTACCCGCTGTAAGGTCGATCCGCGCCGATCAAGATACGCAGACCGGTAGTAAGTGCGCCCAGCGAAACGCCCAGTAAAATGCCGCGCGCCCCGGCCAACGGTAAAACCTGGATGGCCGAGAATAACTCGCGCAGCACCGGAACCGAGCTGCCGATCGAGAGAAAACCGCTGAGCATCACCAGAAATACGATCGAGCTGATGACAAAAACAATCCCCATCAACCCTTTGCGGCGCTGCAGCAGCCGCAGACTGGCATACCCCAGGCTGACCGCCAGCACAGCCATAAGGCTGGCTTCGACGGGCACCTGAATGTTGATCACAAGTTGTTGAAAGGCCGGGCTGGACGGGCCGCTGGCAAACCCCACGCCGGCCGTCAGCAGGAAGGACAGAATGAGAAACGGGCTGTACAGGTCGCGTTTGCCATCCGGCAAGCCGCGCATTTTGTTCCAATGCACGCCAAACACCAGGTTGAGGATGGCAATCAGCGCGGCAACCGCCGCCAGCACCACCGCCCACCCCAAAAACAGGGCGCGTAAATTGGTAAACAATGGGATGGGGATGAAATACCCCAGCAGAATGATCAGAGCCGTGATGATGGCCAATGCTGTTGCGACCGGTGCTCTCATATCACCCCCACCAGTTTCAGCAGCGCGCCCAACATCAGCCCGCCGCAAATGACCCAGCGCAAAATGTCCTGCGCGCGCAGACTGGCCTGATGCGCCGGGCCGCCCTGCAAATACGCCGGAACGGCGTACAGTTCTTCACCAATCAACGGTTCTTCCGCCGCGGCATACAACGCGGCCTGCGCCGGCAGCGAGTCGGTCGCCGCCAGGTGAAATGCGCCCTGACGATCGGCCGATTCGGCCAGCAGCGCGGCTTCGGGGCCAAAATTGCCCACCAGTACATTCGCGCTGACCTGTTCGCCGCGCACGGTGGGCATAGTTCCGGCAATGTAGGAGAGGGGGGTTGGGCCGCCCAGCCGTCCGGCCTGCGGGTTGTACTGCTCGGGGGCGTTCACCGCGCGGTAGGCTCCACGCAGAGTATCCTGACTGAGCAGCGACAGGGTGGGATCGCCGCTGGTGGCCACCGGCGGCCGGTCGCTGATCGAACTGATTTGGGCGATGCGCTCCAACGTGCTCAGGCCCACCAGGCTGGCCGCGCTGGTCGGCGCAACCATGCCCGATTTGCCCAGGCTGACGTGGATGCGCGTACCGTCCTCCACCGCCAGCCCCAGCGCGCGGCGCAATCGCGACATAGCCGGGATGGGGCGCAAAGCGCGCGGCGCGCGCAACTTCCGCGGCAGGGTGTAGGTCAGGATCAGCCCCAGGGCCGCCAGCACCAGACCACCGCCAATGATCAGGGTCATCCAATCCATGCTACCGTGATCCTTCCTCCCTCAAATATGCCGCAAAGGAGCGGGCTGCCTCGCGATCCTCCAACAGGTGCGCCAGCGCCGTCCAACGGCTTTGGGGACCTGTCGAACCGAGCAGCGGTTGACCAAGATAGACCATTTGTGCCAGCAGAACGGTCAATGGGCCGGCGGCTTCCAACAACACCGCTGCGGGTTGTTCCATGCGGTACCGTTGCAGAAAGTGTGCCCAATCCGCCCAGGGTGACCGATCCATCATCTTACCAGTATAGCACAAATTTACAACAGTCTGATGGGCAGGCTATGCGCTATCCCGCAGTCTGCGCCACAGGCAAGCCCCGGCGCGGGCGTAGGCGCGCACTTCGGCGTGCAAATCCGCGCCTTCAGGCAGCAGCGAGGCCGTCTGCGATTCGTAGGCCTCAATCGCCCACAACCAGACGCGCACCGCCTCCTCGTCCAACTCCAACGCGGCGGTGGGCGTCCAACCCGCCTCCGGCAGCCCGCTGCGCAGCAGGTAGGGGAAGTCGGCGTAATACAGGTGGGCACAGCTGCTCAAGTGCGCCACGGCGTGCGCCCAGGCATGATCGCGGT
>DAOUGY010000163.1:0-28742 GCA_034428975.1 Anaerolineaceae bacterium
ATGTAGATCCACGATCCGGCCGTCATCTGGCCGTACATGATCAGCCCTTTGCGCGCCAGCTCGTCGAAATACTCCTGCGTGGCCCAGTGCGGCACCAGGTTCGAGTTGGCAATCAGCACCCGGGGTGCATCGACGTGCGATTTAAACACCGCCACCGGCTTGCCCGATTGCACCAGCAGCGTCTCTTCCGGCTCCAGGTTGCGCAGCGATTCCAGGATGGCGTCAAACGCTTCCCAGTTGCGCGCCGCCTGACCGCGTCCGCCGTATACCACCAGGTCTTCGGGGCGTTCGGCCACTTCGGGGTCGAGGTTGTTTTGAATCATGCGATAGGCTGCTTCAATCAGCCAGGACTTGCAGGTTAATTGCGTGCCTCGCGGCGCGCGCACCACACGTGGACCCGACATGCCAACCTCCGTTTGAATCATCAAATTGTGTCTTCTAGAATTATACGACGTTTCAAAAAAGCACCACCCAGCCGCGAACGGAGCAGCCTGACCACCAACCTTAAAGATTCAATGGAATCCCGCGGAGCGGGATATTCGTTAAGATATACGAAATGCAGAATCCAAAAGGGGGAGCCGGACGTTACAGGTGCGGCAGATCCAGCACCAGCACTTCCATCATCAATTGCAAATTGGCCTTGCCAACCCGCAACTGCGCCTGTTCCAGCGCGTCAATCTGCCGGCGGCATTCCGCCGCATCCACGCTCTGCGCCAGCTCCTGCACCTGTGGGGCGCGATCCGGATGGGTCAGCGGCGCCGAGGCTCCCGCGCAGCGCAGCAACGCGTCGCGCCAGAAATCCACCCACACAAGGAACATCTCCCGCAGCGCGTTGCGCACCCGGTCGCGCTCTTCCTTCGTATTGGGGTTGACCTTCGTGGCATCGACCGCCCAGGCGAAACGTTCGCGCCGGTTGCCGTGCAGCAGCATCCACAAATCATCCAGGTCGACCTGCCGCTTTTCGAGCACGCCGGGCGAGTTAAGCAGGCGCACGGCATAGCCCACCCGCCCGCCGGAAAAATGCGCCAGGTTTTTCGCCTGTTCCGCCGAAGCTCCCCAGCGGGTTTGCAGCGCGGCCTGCACGGTTTCAATCATCAGCGGGCGCAGGCGCAGCACTTCACAGCGCGAGACGATGGTCGGCAGCAGCGATTCGGCCGAATCGGCCGTCAGCAACAGGATCACCTTGCGCGGCGCTTCTTCCAATGTTTTCAGCAGCGCGTTCTGGGCCGCGATCGTGGCCGTCTGAAAGCGCGGCAGCAGGGCAATGCGGTACGGCGCGGAATAGGGCGCCAGCGACAGGCTGCGCTGCACGTCACGCATGCCGTCCACCTTCAGGTCGTTTTCGCCAGGCAGCGGCAGCACCACCGAAAGGTCGGGGTGTTCCATGCGCTCGATCTGCTGGCAGGTGCGGCATGTGCCGCACGGCTGCCCCGGCTGCACCGGCTGCGGGCAGTTGAGCGCCTGGGCGAAGCGCAGCGACAGCGTACGCCGGCCCACCCCCGGCGGCCCGGTAAACAGATAGGCATGGCGCATCTGCCCGCGGGCAATGTGCTCCGCCAGCATTTCCGCCGCCCATTCGTGCCCCACCATGTTCCAACTCATGTCCACGATTGTAGCGCAAAGCGCCCAACCCGGCAACCGCGCCCGCCCCGGCGAAACCGGCCCTTCTTTTTTTCATCCGTGGATCACCGGTAACACCGCAGAGACGCCGAGACCCAGAGATGATTTTTGTGGAATTAAGGAGCACCGCAATCTATTATCGTTTTCTTCATCCCATCCCTGTTCATCCTCTTCATCCGTGGTTAAACCTCTTCGTCTTTATCCGTGGTTGATCCTCTTCTCTTTGGCTATTCCGCGCTATACTTAAAGAAATTTCAAGCCGGTCCTTAAGCCGCGAACAGACCATCTTAAGGAAATCCAATGGAAACAAAAGATCCCTCCCCCGCCCTCGCCGCGCTGCACAAGCGCATTTATGCTGTCGTCCGCCAGGTGCCGGTCGGGCGCGTCACCACCTACGGGCGTATCGCCGCCCTGGTCGGCGGCTGCACGGCGCGTATGGTCGGCTACGCCATGGCCGCCTGCGGCGAAGACGTACCCTGGCAGCGCGTGATCAACGCCCAGGGAAAAATCAGCCCACACGGACTGGGCCTGGGCACGTCCATGCAGCGCGCCCTGCTGGAAGAAGATGGCATCGTCTTCGACGCCAACGGACGCATCGACCTGGCTCGCTTCGGCTGGCCCTAAATCACCCCTGACCTTCGTCCAGGCAAACCCCGCCTTAAGTCTATTGACAGCCCATCGCGAGGGCGCTATACTCACTTGTGAAAAATAAAACAGGCCTTCGGGGCAGGGTGAGGGAGTTTCTCCCAATTCCCGATCGGTGGTGATAACCCACGAGCGCTGCGGCGCAGATCCGGTGAAATTCCGGGGTCGACGGTACAGTCCGGATGAGAGAAGGTGAAGACATCAGACGCTTTTACGCGCCTGCTTCCGCCCGCCCCGAAAACGCTGTTTTCGGGTTTTTTGTTGTCACCACCACTTCGGGAGCGCGCCGCATGCAGCCAAAGCCCATTCAACCGGCAATTCACAGACTGGCCAGAAAACACGGCCGGTGGCTGCTGCCTGTGTCCATCGTCCTCACCCTGTTGCTCTGGCAGGGCCTGATATCCATCACCAACCTGCCGGCCTTCATCCTACCGCCCCCGCTGCTGGTCGCTCAGCGCCTGATCGACACCCTGCGCGACGGCAGCCTGCTGCGTCACGGCGCGGTGACCCTCTCCGAAGTGCTGCTCGGCCTGCTGGCCGGCAGCCTCGGCGCCACCGTTCTGGGCTACGGGCTGGGCAAATCGCGCCTGCTCGAAAGCCTGCTCTCCCCCTACCTGGTCGCCAGCCAGGCCGTGCCCACCGTGGCCATCGCCCCGCTGCTGATCATCTGGTTCGGGCCAGGCACGCTCTCCAAGGTGCTGGTCTGCGCCCTGACCGTCTTCTTCCCTGTGCTGGTCAACACCGTCGTCGGCGTGCGCGCCGTGCCCGACAACCTGCGCGACCTGATGCGCGCCATGCAAGCCACCCCCCTGCAAACCTTGCGCTATCTCGAAGTGCCCGCCGCCCTGCCCGTCTTTCTCGGCGGGCTGCGCATTGGCGCCACTCTGTCCGTCATCGGCGCCGTGGTCGGCGAGTTTGTCGGCGCCAACAGCGGCCTCGGCTTTCTCATCAACGTCGCCCGCGGGCAGTTCGACACCGCCATGGTGTTCGTGGCCATCTTCGCGCTGGTGGTGCTGGCGCTGGCGCTGTACGGCATTGTCACCCTGATCGAAAAACGCGTGCTGGCCTGGCAGCAGCGCCCCACTCAGGGTTAACCGCTATCCAAGGAGACCTTATGCGCCGCCTGATCTTCGTCCTCATTCTCGCCGTCCTGCTCACCGCCTGCACGGCGCCCGCCCCGGCCGCCACCCCCACCACCGCGCTCACTCCCGTGCGCCTGCCGGTCGGCTACATCCCCAACATTCAGTTCGCCCCGCTCTACGTCGCCGTCGACAAGGGCTTCTACCGCGAAAACGGTCTGGATGTGAACATCGACTACAGCATGGAAAACGACAACGTAGCGCTGGTGGGCGTCAACAAGCTGGATTTTGCCGTCGTCTCCGGTGAACAGGTGCTGCTCGGCCGCGCTCAGGGCCTGCCGGTGGTATACGTGATGGCCTGGTACCAGCAGTACCCGGTCGGCGTCGCCTCGCTGGCCAAGGCCGGCATCCAGACCCCCGCCGATCTGAAGGGCAAACGCATCGCGCTGCCCGGGCGGTACGGCGCCAATTACATTGGTCTGGTCGCACTGCTCAACGCCGGCGGCTTGACGGAAGAAGACGTGACCCTCGATGCGGTCGGTTTTAACCAGGTGGAAGCGCTGGTGACCGGCGCCGATGCCGCCGCCGCGGTGTATGTGGCCAATGAACCGCTGCAATTGCAGTCACAGGGTTACGAAATCAATCTGATCAAAAGCTCCGATTTTCTTCAGTTGGTTGCCAACGGGCTGATCACCTCAGAAAAGATGGCCAGGGAGAATCCCGATCTGGTGCGCCGCATGGTTAAGGCCACCGTGCAGGGCATCGAATACGCCGCTGCTCATCCCGACGAAGCCTACGAGATCAGCAAGAAGTACGTCGAAAACCTGGCCAACGCCGACGAAAAAGTGCAAAAAGCCGTGCTGGCCGCCTCGATTGCGCTGTGGAAGGCCGAGCGCCCGGGCTACACCGACCCGGCCGCCTGGCAGAATATGCACGATCTGCTGCTGCAAATGAAGCTGATCGAAAAGCCGCTGGACCTGCCCGCCATGTATTCCAACGAGTTTCTGCCCTGAGCCGCCCATGAACGAATCCATCCTGTCGGTTGAGCATTTGGGGTTGACCTTCCCGGACAACAACGGCGGCCTGACCGCCCTGTCCGATCTATCCTTTACGCTGGCCAACCAGGAATTCGTGTGCGTGTTGGGGCCTTCGGGCAGCGGCAAGAGCACCCTGCTGCGCGTGCTGGCCGGCCTGCTGCGCCCCACGGCGGGAATTGTGCAGTTTGCCGCTGGCGAGCGCCGCCCGCAGATCGGCTACGTCTTCCAGCAAGCCAATCTCATGCCCTGGCGCAGCGTCATCGAAAACATCACCCTGCCGCTGCAAATGCGCGGCGTGCCGCCCGACCAGGCCCAGCAGCAGGCCCTCGAATTGATTGAGTTGACCGGTTTACAGGGCTTTGAAAACGCCTGGCCGCGCGATCTATCCGGCGGCATGGCCCAGCGCGTGGCCATTGCCCGCGCTTTCATTCAGGACCCCGATTTGCTGCTGTTGGATGAGCCGTTTGGCGCATTGGACGCGCTGACCCGCGAACGCATGGGCGGCGAGTTGCTGCGCATTTGGCAGGCGCGCCGCAAAACGGTGCTGATGGTCACCCATTCCATCGCCGAAGCGTTGATGCTTTCCGACCGCGTGTTGGTGTTCACCCCGCGTCCCGGCCGTGTTTGCCTGGATTTAAAAATCCCCCTGCCGCGTCCGCGGCAGGAGGACATGCGTTATACACCCGTTTTTGGCGAACTGGCCCACACCCTGCGCAGCGCCATCGCAGAAAGCAGCGGCTAGCTAGATAGTGATTAGCGGTCAGTACGGTGTGATTAGCAAGAAAGTGATTGCCTGGCTGGAGATTTCTCCAGCTTGCGAAGCACTTACTTACAAAGCACTAAGTTCTAATCACTAATCGCTAATCACAAATCACGAAGCACTGATTCTAACCACTGATCACTCATACTTCAACGCCATCACCGGCTCCAACGTGGCAGCGCGCAGTGCCGGGTACAGCCCCGAGAGCAGACCCACCAGCGTGGCAAAGATCAGCGCGAACACCGGCAGCCAGGCCGGCGTCACCGCCGCCAGACCGCCCATCATGCCGCCTGTCGCCGCCTGCTGCGCCAGAAAAGCCGAAGCGACCACGTTCAACACCTGCCCGCCGCCCCAGCCAATCGCCACCCCGCCCAGGCCGCCCACAAACCCGATACCGGCCGCCTCGCCCAGGAAAATTGTCAGCACGTTGCGGTTGGTCGCGCCAATCGCCTTCATCAGGCCGATCTCGCGCGTGCGTTCCAAAATCGCCATCGTCATCGTGTTGGCAATGCCAATTGCCGCCACCAGCAGCGAAATCGCCCCGATGCCGCCAAAGATGATCTGCAGCGTGGTGAAGTAGCTGTTGATGCTGGAGACGTATTCCTGCGGTGTGCTGGCCATGTAGCCCATCGTGTTAATCTGGTCGGCGATATCCAGCACTTCGTCCGCGCTGTTGGCCCGCACCACCAGGCGCGAGTAGCCTTCCTTGTACCGATTAATGCGCGAGCCGCGCGACCATTCGTTCCAGGCCGTGGCCTCGTCCATCGTCACAAACATGGTGCCGTCGGCTTCGCCGCGCGTTTCCGCCAGCACCCCGGTGATGGTGATGGTCACATTTTTACGGACTTCCTGCCCGTCCTGGGTGTAGCGAATCATCACCATCGTCACTTTTTGTCCCAGCAAATCCGGCGGCGCGGGCGGTTCCTGCCCGGGGCGCAGCTTGGGGTCGTAGAAATTGCGCGCCACCCAACTGCCGATCACCGCCGTGCCGCGCCCCAGCGTCGTGGTGCCGCCCTCGACGGCATAATCAAACACGCTCAGGTCGTCCACGCCGGCGCCCAGGATCTGGGTGTAGCCTTCCAGTTTCCCGTATTTCAGCATCCCACCCGCGTACATATAATCGAGCGGAATGACGGATTTTACGCCGGAGATGGCCTCGATATCGCTGATCGTCTGCGGCGTGAGCAGCTTCATGCCCGAATTGCCGCCGCCACCGCCGCCACCGCCGCCGACCTTTTCCGCCATCATGCCGCCCCCGCCCATGTCTTCCATGCCGGGGTACACCTCAATGCGCGTCAGGTCGCTGATTCCCCACAACTGCTCGGTGGCGCTCTGTTGCAAACCGAAGGCCAGCGAAACCAGCACCACCACCGCGGCTGTGCCGATCACCACGCCCACAGCCGTCAGCGCCACGCGCCCTTTGCGGCGGCCCAGATTATCCAGAATCAGGCTGATCAAATCCCAAAAACGCATGGTTCTGTCCTTACGGCGCCGGGATGGGCTTGCTTTCGCCCGGCATCGGCTCTTGGTTCATACCGCTGTCCACCGGGGCTTCAATCCCCGGTTGCGGCTTGCCGCTATCCAACCCCAACAGGCCTTTGACGAAGCGTAGCACCTTGTCCCAGAAGGTCTCTTCCACTACCACCGGCGGCATTTCGCCGTTCGTTCCCTCACCCATGCCGGGTTCGGGGGTGGGCATCTCTTCCACCATCACATCCAGCTTGGTCTCAATCAGACGCGGCTGGTTGAAGTCGTCGGTGTAGTTGATGGTAATGTTCAGCGTCAGCGGCCCCGCCTGGAACGGCATCAACTGCGCGTCCAGTGTGAAGTAACCGCCCGGGTCCAGCGTGCCCACCAGCATGGTGTTGTTGGTCACGTCAGCGCCCTCGGCCGTCACTTTCATATTGCCCAACACGCTCGATTTGCGCCCCAGGTTGGTGACCTGCAGCGGCAGCATGTTGGGCTGCCCGGTGAACAGCATGCCCGGGTCGCGGTAGAAGCTCACTTCCACCTGCGGCAGCGAGTACACCAGCAGGGTGATGACTTGATCGTCCACAATGCGGTTGCCCTTGCTGTCGGTATAGACAAACGACAGCTTGAGCGGGTAGGCGCCCGGCTGGGTGTTGACGTTGACAATCAATTGCGAGGTGGCCTTCATCGTCATCCCGCTGGTCACGTCGCCCAGGTATTGCAGGTTGGAGCTGCCCAGCGGCGCAAAGTTGGTCAGGTCGCCGCCGCTGCCCGAAACGCCGCCCGGTTGGGGCGTGCCCGATCCGTCACCCGAGCTCACCCCGCCGCCCAGCACCATCGTCACCGCGCGCGCATCCGCGTTGCCCAGGTTATGCACTTCCAGATCCAGGTTAAAGATCGTACCGGGTTGCAGCGGATCGACGTTGGTCTGGTAGGTGCTCACCACCAGTTGCGGGCGCAGCGAAGCCGTGGGGGTGGCCGTCGCGCTGGAGCCGTAGTAGACCGGCTCGTTTAGATTGACCGTAAACGTGAAAGCCTCGCTGTAGGCCGTGCCGGCTGCATCCGTGTAACTCAAGTTGCCCGCCAGGGTCGCAATCGTCTTCCCCGCCAGGTCGATGCTGGAGGCCATGGACTGGCTGACTTCCACCGAGTTGCCCGCGCCCAGGCTGGTGATGGCGCGCACACCGCCCGTATCGCGCGGCAGAAAATCGCTGCTCTCAAACGAGATCACCAGGTTGGAGGCCGGACTTTTGCCCACGTTGGCCAGCACGAGCTTGATGTTGAAATCCTGCCCGGGCGTGATCGCCCCGCCGCTCACCGAGTACGACGAAACCACCACCAACGGGCGCGCAAACGCCGCCGTGGTCGTCAGGTTGACCGACGCCGCCGTGCTGCCGTCGCCGCGCGAGGTGACCGTCACCGAGGCGATGTCCTTGGTGCCGTTTTCGGCCGCCGTGGGAATGGTCACGCGCACCTCAAACTTCGAAGTCTTGCCGGGTTTAACCGGGCCCAGGTCCACAGGGCAGCTCACCGTCCAGCCCCCCGAGCAGGAGACATCAAAGGTGTCGGCCGCCGAGCCGGTGTTTTTCAGCGTCAGGTTGTACACCACCGTCGAACCCGCCGGGCCGGAACGCGCCGCGCTGTCCGAGGCGAGCGTCACGCCAAACGTATCGAGCGGTGCGGCTGTCGGCGCCGGCGGCGTTTCGGTTTGCGCCAGCGCAGGGGCCGGCAGCAGCAGCGCCGCCGTCAGCAAAGCGATCAGTACAGGGAAGATCAGGACTTTTTTCATGATGACGGATTTTCCTCCGGTTGTGTAGTCTGACTCATCAGGTCGATTGCGGCGTTATATTCCGCCTCGGTGACGACCAGTCCGTCCAAAAGATGCAGGGTATGCGTCGAAAAGCGCAGCATGCGCGGGTCGTGCGTCACCACCACCACGGTGCGCCCCGAGCGGTGCAGATCCGACAGCAGTTGCATGATGCCCAACCCGCTCATCGTATCCAGGTTGCCGGTCGGTTCGTCGGCCAGGATCAGCGGCGGGTCGTGCACCAGCGCGCGCGCAATCGCCACGCGCTGCTGTTGGCCGCCGGACAGTTCCGCCGGTTTGTGGTAGGCGCGATTTTCCAGCCCCACCAGGCGCAGCAATTCCTGGGCGCGCTTGCGGCGCGCCTTGCCCGCCACGCCCGAAAAGCGCAGCGGAAAACTGACGTTATCCAGCGCGGTCATGCTGGCCACCAGGTTAAACGATTGGAAGATGAACCCCACCATGCGGCGGCGGTAAACCGCCAGGGCGTTCTCGTCCATCATCTCCAGCGTGCTGGAGTTCACCGCCATGCTGCCCGCGGTCGGTCGATCCAATCCGCCCAGCAGGTAGAGCAGCGTGCTCTTGCCCGAGCCCGACGGCCCCATGATGACGGTGAACGAGTTGGCCGGAATGTCGATATCCACCCCACCCAACGCCACCACCTTCTGGCGGCCCATCTGAAAGACCTTGCGCAGTTGGCGAATGCGAATAAATGCCGGTGTTTCCATGCGATTTAGAAGAAGAAAAAGGGCGTGGACGAGCCGCCGCCGCCAATCTGCGAGCCAATGAAGGCCGGCAGCGCCTGCAAGACCAGCATGATCAGCACCGCCGCCAGCGTGGCCGCCCAGGCTTTACCGCGCGACAGGCCCGAAATGGCCAGCACGCCGGTGATCATCAACCCCACCTGCCAGAGGAAGTACAGGTCCACAAAGCCCAGCATCAGCGAGAGGAACAGGCGCAGCCGGCCCATATCGGTCGGCATGAAGCCGCTCAACCCCGGCTGCTGGATCAACTGCTGCGTGACCAGCAGCGCAATAATTTGCACCAGAACGCGGATGGCCAGTGGCATCGAAGCCCAACCCACCACGTTCAGCGATGAGCTGGCCCGCCCGCGGCTGCCCGCCAGGGTCAGCGACAGGTGCAGGATGCTGCCCAACAGCAGCCAGGTGACCCATAAGCCAATCACCGCGCCGACCATCGGGAAGACGTGCGAAAAGACCGGCCCGGCGGCGCTTTGCTGCCCGGCCAGAATCTTCTCCTGCATCTCCGGGGGATAATACTGAAAATCGTCGGGCAGCGTGGCGCCCATCTGCGCGGCTTGCGCGCGCAGCGGCCCGGCCACCAGCGCCTGCACAATCAACAGCGCCGTCAGGATCAACAACGGCGCCAGCCACACACCGTTGGTTTGCTGCGCGATTTTTTGGAAAGTGGCGCGCGGTTTTAGGAATACAGGCAGCACCCATTCAAAGTGCAGCCGTCGCGGACGCTCCAGTTCGAGGGTATCCAGTTCTGCTTCAGCCATGATGGATTCCTTTGCTTAAAATGGTGAGGGCCCCCGCATGCGGGGCGTACTTTTATTATAACGATGTCGGCAATCAAAAGGTTCCCGCGCGAACTCCAATTGCGATGCTATAATGCGCTCAACGATCATTCTGCGCCGCGGCCCACTCGGCCCGGCAATTGCAACGCGAGGGTTCCATGATTCTACGCATTGGGGTCGAAAACAACACCGAAGGGCGCTCCTGCGCCTGGGCGCTGGAATTTCCCGGCTGCTTCACCTACGGCAGCGACGCCAGCGAGGCCATCCTGCGCATGCCGCAGGCTTTCGTCAACTACGCCGCCTGGCTGGAGGCCCACACGCCCGATTCCTGGCTGCAAGACCTGGGCAATTTCGATATTCGCCTGGAAGACGCCTGGGATGTGTACGATATGGACGACCAGTTCAACATCGTGCCCGAGGGCGGGTACAGCGTCAACGCCTGGTTCCGTCATGACTGGAAGCCCCTGACCGCTGAAGACATCCGTCGCGGCCGGCTGCTGCTGGCCTGGACGCGCGCCGAGCTGCTCAACCTGCTCAAACAGCTGAGCGACGACGAGCTGGACGCCCCCCTGGCCGGCGAACGCTGGACGCGCCGCGGTATCTTCGCCCACGTGGCCAACGCCGAATTGTGGTACCTCGACCGGCTCGACCTGGCGCCGTTGAAACGCGCCGACCTGCCCAAAGAAACCCGCGCCCGCCTCGAAATCCCCCGCACGGCCCTGCTGGACGCGCTGCCACGCCTGGAAGGCCTGCATCAGGTGCTTGGCAAAGACGGCGAATTCTGGAGCCCGCGCAAGCTGCTGCGCCGCGCCCTGTGGCACGAGCGCGACCATATCGATCACCTGCGCAAGCGGATGCCGTTCTAGGCGCTCACTCGTAGCGAAAGCGCGCGATGCCGATGATGTAGAACAGCGCCGCAAAGCCCAGCAGCACACCCGCTTCGGGCAGCACGGCGCTCAAACCCTGTTGGCGCGCGACAATATCCAGCATGCCCTGCATGGCCCAGCGGGTGGGCAGCACTTTCACCGCTTCCTGCACCACCGTCGGGAACAGCTCCAGCGGGTACCAGCAGCCGCCCAGCAGCGCCATCACCATGCCCATCATAATACTCAAGCCGCTGGCCTGACTTTCGGTTTTAACAAACGCGCCCAGCGCCACGCCAATGGCCGAAGCCGCCAGCGCCGAACACAGCATGATCACCGCCAGCGCCGCGGGGGAATGTCCCCAGTTCAATTTCATCACCAGCGACCCAAAGAGGATCAACAGCAGCATCTGCACCAGCGCCCAGAACACCGCCGTGAGCAGTACGCCCAGCAAAAAGGTCGCCTTGCGCGTCGGCGCGGTCAACAGGCGGCGCAGCGTGCCGGTGTTGCGCTCATAGGCAAAGGTGGCCGAGAGGCCAAACAGGGGAATGAACACCCAGGTGATCATCTGCCCGGCCGAGGAATTGGCGCGCGGGTCGTACTCCACCGTGTCCTGCGTGGCGCCCAACGAAACGGTCACGCGCGACGGGGCGCTGTCCATCTCGGTTTGAGCCTTCTGCAGCGCGGCGTCAAAATACACGCTGCGCTCCTCGTCCGATGCGAAGGGCCGAATTTGCTCCGCCGTGGCCACGCTCTGCCGGGCAATTTCTGCCGCGCTGCTCACCCGCGCCAGCACCGCCTGCACAGCCTGATAGGCCGCCAGCGCGTTCAGGTTGTTGGGCTGCTGACGCAGCTCCAATTCCAGCGGGCCGGCCTGTAAATGCGCCAGGTCGAATTCCGCCGGAATGATCAGCAGCGTCGAAACGCGCCGCTGTGAAAATTCGGTGTCGGCCTCGTCGAGCGTCTTCACGTCCGGGCGCACCGTCACCGATTTTTCCAGTTCGGCGATCAACTGCGCCGCCAGCGGCGAACCGGCCTGGTCCACCACGCTCAAGCGGATGCGGTTGTCGCTCGGCGCGCCGGTGCCGCCCGCCAGAATGAAGGTGAAGACCAGCGGCAGGATCAGGAAAAACAGCCATTCGGTCGGCGAGGTGAAACGAATGCGCGTTTCTTTGAAAAAAATAGCCATCAATTTGTTCACAGCTGCCTCGCTTAATGGCGCAAAATGCCGCGCCGGTTGAAGATCACCACCGATACGGCGAACAACACCGCGCCCATCGCCAGCAAACCGGCCACCACCGGCAGAATATCCGCCAGTCCGCCGCCCAGCGCCAGGGTGGTAAAGCCGTCCAGCCCCCAGGCATTGGGCGTGATGCGGCTGATGGCGCGGAACCACGTTGGAAATTGACCAATATCAAAGAAGCTGCCGCCCAGAATGCCGAAGATCAACATCACCGCCGAGCCGATGCTGCCGGCCTGGTTGGGGGTTTGCGCCAGCGCAGTGATCAGCATGCCCCAGCCCACCGCGCCCACCACCGCCGCCAGCACCAGCACCAACACCGCCAGCGGGTCGCCCCACTGCAAGCCAAAGATCAGCGTGCTGGCCAGAATGAGGATCAGCATCTGCGCCGTGCCGGTCAGGAAGATGCCAAACATCTTGCCCAGCAGCGCCTGAGATGGGCGCACCGGCGACACCAGCAGCCGCGGCAGGGTACCCTGCGTTTTTTCCATCAGCAGGGTGCGCCCACCATTGCTGACCGCGAACATCAGGAACATCAACGCCATGCCCGGCGCCATGTAGGCTAGAATGTTAAACTCCACCGTGGCTTTCTCGCCCGCCACGCCTTTCAACGTGATGCGCTCGCCTGCTTGCGCCTGCTGCGCGCCGATCTGCGCGCCCACCTGGGCCGCTTCGCCCGGTTGAATGCGCCCCGATTCGAGCAGCTGCGTCACCGTCACCTGTCCGCCGATGCGTCCCATCTCCACCTGGCTGAGGTAACGCTCTACGATCGTCTGAATCACGCTCGCGTTGGTGGGGCGCGTGGGGTTGGCATACACTTCGATCTCCACGCCGGGCTGCGTCTTGCCGCTGGCGCGGTCGGGAATGATTCCCGCGCTAAAACCGGCCGGGATGATCACCGCGGCCGAGGCCTTGTCCTCGTCCACCGCGCGGCGTGCCGCTGCCGGGTCGTCCAGCACCTGCGGCGCCACCAGGTCGGCCAGGTCCGCCGATTGGAACAGATTCACCAGCCCGGCGCCCAGCGCGCCGTCATCCTGATTGACCAGCGTCACCGGGATGTTGCTGATGCCGGTGCTCTCGCCCGAAAAACTGCCGGTCACAAACCCCAGTCCCAGCGTCAACACAAACGGCGCCAGCAGCATCAAAATGATCGCCGCCCGGTCGCGGAATGCCAGGGTCAGATCCTTCCATCCGATGAGAAATACTTTCTTCATCTCGCCCTCAATCGCGCAGCGCGCGCCCGGTCAGGTGCAGGAACACGGCTTCCAGGTTGGGCTCTTGAATGTCCACCGAGTGGATCTTGATGTTTAACGCATTGGCACGCGTCACCGCCGGCGCCAGCACCTTCGACGCCTCCGGCGTGATCAGTGTGATCGAATGGTCAATCACATCGGCGCGCACCACGCCGTCCAGCCCGCGCAGCGCCGCCGCCAATCCCTCCGCGTCGTCCATTTCGGTCAGGTGCAGCAGCAGGCTTTCATATTCGCCCACCTGGCGGGTCAATTCGGCCTGCGTGCCCAGCGCAATCAGCTCGCCATGATCGATGATGCCCACCCGGTCGGACAGTTCCTGGGCTTCTTCCATGTAATGGGTGGTGTACAGCACAGTCATGCCCGCGCGGTTGAGTTCCTTGACCGAGTCGAGAATCGCGCGGCGCGATTGCGGATCAATGCCCACCGTCGGCTCGTCCATGAAGAGCAGGCGCGGCTGGTGCAGCAGCCCCACGCCAATGTTGACGCGCCGCTTCATGCCCCCCGAAAAGGTGCGCACGCGCTGGTTGGCGTGCTCGCGCAGGCCAATCTGTTCCAACACCGCGTCGATGCGGGTTTTCAGCGCCTTGCCGCTCAAATCGTACATTTGCCCCCAAAACGACAGATTCTCGCGCGCGGTCAGGTCCTCGTAAAGCGCCAGGTCCTGCGGCACCACGCCGATCAGCTTGCGCACCGCCATCGGGTCGCGCGTCACCGAATAACCGCCGATCAAGGCGTCGCCTGCGCTGGGCGCATACAGCGTGGACAGCACCGAGATGGTGGTGGTCTTGCCGGCGCCGTTGGGCCCCAGCAGGCTGAAGATTTCGGCCTCTTCGATCGTAAAGCTGATGCCATTTACGGCGGTGAAGCTGTTGTATTTCTTTACCAAATTTTGAACTTGCAAAATGGGAGCCATACAAACCTCTCCGGATTGGGATAACCGGCCAAAAAGCAGTGACGATGAACTCGAAAATGCAGGTATACCCAGTATACGAAAAAAGCAAGCCGAAAGTTGTGATGAATCACGCCGCCGGCCAGTTTTTAAAAGAAAATCCCTCCGCCGGCTGGCGAAGGGACAAACGCACATTCGGGAGGGGGAATCCCCTCCCGAATGGGATCAGTGGGTCACAACCCGCTCCAGCATCGCAGATTCGGCACAGAGCAAGATAGGTTCTCCGGCGACCAGCGCCGGCTGTGAAGCTTGGCAGCCTGCAGGGTTCGGTTGACGCATAAACATCCTAGCGCTCCGACGGCGTCCCAATCAGGCTCAGGGCAGCGAACATCAGTCCAACCAGCCCGACTACCAGATAAACGGCCATAGACATTGCGCACCTCCTCCTCGATGATCTCTTCCGCGGTACCCATTCAGAAATGGAGCGTTTCGAGGCATTCCGGTAATACTGTATATACTTTAACCCAACCGGCTCCAAAAAGGTTCGCCAGAATGGGGGGCACCTTAATCCGAATTAAGACCAGGATTTTCTCTGGCCAAACGGCCAGTTCCTTTTATTGCATTTCCCCCTGACAAACGCCTGCTGCGCAGCCCTTCTCAATCCGAAGGACCGCAAAATGCAAACACATCAGGGAGGTGAATGCGATTTCATCTAATCTATATACGCAACTCGGTCGCTAAAAGTTCCACGTTTGGCGCAGATTGGTCATGCTATAATCCAATCAGAGGGCACATGATGGACCATCGAAAAAACCGGGCGGTCTGGATCATCCTGGGGGTCGTGCTGACCGCAGCGATTCTCTCCGCCTGCCTGCCCGCCGCCGGCGCGCCCACGCCGCAACCGCCCGGCGTCTCCACCACCGCCAGCCTCACCCCACCGGCCCGCGCCACCCCATCGCCCGCTCCGCGCAACTGGCCGGCGCCGCAGCAAACCCCCATCACTCCCGTGCCCGCGCCGCTCACCGGTCTGAACATCCCCGGCGAAGTGCGTGTGCTGGCGCTGCTGGGTGGTGACAGCCCCTCGCCGCTGGTCGGGCGCACCGATCTGGTGATGCTGATTTTTTATCACCCGCGCCTGGGCAAGGCCAGTTTCCTCTCCATCCCACCCGATCTGTTCGTCTACATCCCCGGCCGCACCATGCAGCGCCTGTACACCGCCTACGCCCTGGGCGAATCCGGCGCGCTGCTCGACACAATGGAATACAACCTGGGTGTGCGCCCCGACCGCTACGCGCTGGTGCCGCTGGACGCCTTTGTCTACTTCATCGACAACCTGGGCGGCATCGATATGACCCTGCTGCAGCCGGTGCCCGGCGAATGCGGCGGCCTGCCCGGCGGCACCATCCACATGGACGGGCAGCTTGCGCTGTGTTATGTGCGCCTGCGTCAGGGCCTGAGCGAAGACCAGCGCAATGTGCGCCAGCAGGAATTCCTCAACCAGATCTTCCTGCGCATGGCGCGCGGCGGTAATCTGATCCAACTGCCGGCTTTCTACGAGCTGTACCGCACGCGCGTGCAATCCAACCTGGGGTTGAGCGAATTGCTGGACGCCGTCCCGCTGGCGCTCACCCTGGGCGACCCCGGCCGCATCGGCTTTTTCCACTTCACCGACAATGAATTAAGCGTCTGGTCGATCCCCGGTCAAATGCCGGTCCAGGTCTTTTTGCCGCGCGGCGCGGCCTTCCGCGACAAGATACAGCAGGCGGTCAATTTCGTGCTGACGCCCGAACCCGTGTCGGAGATCGTGCTCACCCTGGAATATGAGATGACCATCTCACCCACGCCCACCATCACCCCCACCCCCTCGCAAACGCTGCCGCCCACCCTCACGCCGCGCGCCACCTCCACCCCCTCGCGCACGCCCACCATCACCCCAACACCGGGCCCATCCAACAGCCCCACGCCTTCGCTCACCCCCACCGATACCGTTTCACCGTCCTGAGGCACGCCGCATCATCCGCCGCGAAGCCAAACCGTGCGACCCGGCAAGCAGGTGCTGCTCCGTCGTCGGCATGCCTCGGCAAATCCCCATGCGCCCCATTTGGCCTTAAATAATAAAAAGACCCGAAGGTCTGCAAACTTGTTCAGGATCAAAGTCTTTTATTTACAGACTACTGCCCCCTGGCCACATTTCACTATTTCACACTGAATTCCACCGCCTGCGATTCCCCCACATTGCCCGCCAGATCCGTCGCGCGCAGCACCAGGCTGTGCGGCCCTGCCGTGGGCGTCCACAGCAGCGTAAAGGGCGCCTGCTCGCGCGCGCCAATCACCCGCCCGTCCAACAGCCACTCCACGCGCGCCACGCCCACCGCGTCCTGCGCGCCGGCTTGCAGCGTCACCGGCCGATCGGCGTCGATCGTCTCGCCTGCCGCCGGGTATGCCGCCCACACCTGCGGCGGCGTATTGTCCACCGTCACCTGAATCACCGCGCTGTCCACGCGCTGATCGCTGCGCACCACCAGCAGGCGAACCGCGTACAGCCCGTCCAACCCGCGCGTATCCCATCCCGCCAGCAGCCCGTTCGTCACCGGCACCGTGTACGCCTCGCCCACCTGAATCCACGACTGCGGGTTCAACCCCTCGCCCACCTGCACGCGGTACGAGCCAAAACCCTCCCCCGCCGCCGTGCCCAGCAAATCCACCCGTCCGCGCACATAGGCAAACAACACCGGCGCGCTGATGCGTACATCCGCCTGCTCCTGCGGCGCCTGAATCGAATCGTATTCGGTGGGCGGCACCGGCAAGCCGGTCATGCGTGCCCAATCCAGCGCCTCGGCCGGCACAATCATATACGTGCGCTGCTCGATTTGCTCCAAGGGCGTAAAGACCGTCGCCAGCCGCCCCGTCTCGCGATTGACCTCAATCACGCGGTACAGATCGTCCGCGTTGACCGGCTCGCTGCCGGTCAGGAACAGCTCGCTGACCACTGCCGGGCAGGCGGCCGTCGGCAGCGACCCGGACGGATCGCACACATCCACGCGGCTCAACCCCACCGGCTCCGGCCACTCCAGCACGGGCTGGCCGCGCACGGCGTACTGCATCACCGCATGCCACACCCCGGCCGCAGCGCGTGGTTCCATGCGCATGGCGTTGTCATCCGCCGGCCGCGACAGCCAGATCAGACTCAGGCGCTGCGGCGTATACCCCACCGCCCAGGCCAGCTCGCCGTCGGCCGTCGCGCCCATTTTGGCCGCCGCCGGGCGTCCGATCTCCAGCGGGTTGGGGTGCCCCAGGCTCGCCCAGCGCGCCGTCTCATCGCTCAACACCGCGTGCACCAGATAGGCCAGCGGCGCACTCAACACCGATTGCGTCTCGGTCTGCGGCGGCTCCAGCCAGGTACGCCCGTCGCCGTCCACCGCCGAAAGCACCATCTGCGGCAGCAGGTCGCCCTGCCCGCCGGCGCGCGTGCCAATGCGCACGCCCTGATTGGCCAGGGTGGCATAACCTTGCGCCAAGGCCAGCGGGTCCACATCCCCGCCGGAAAAAAGCAGTTCTGCCGAGCCGCCGCCCGCTTCGCGCAGCATCAGGCCCAGCGGTTCCGCCAGACGCAGCACATTGGCCGCGCCGATCTGCGAAAATGTTTGCGCCACAGGGGTGAGATAATCGTTGGCCAGCGCGATGCGCAGGCGCACCGGGCCGTGGTAATCGCCGCCTGCCGGGCGTGTTTGCACCTCCGCCGGCAGTGAGGCGGGCACATCCCACACCAGGCTGGCCGGCCCCAGGCCGCGCGCGAAGGCCGCCACCGCCACAAACGGGCTGAGCATCGAACCGGGCGCGTGGTTGGCACGACTGACGCTTTCACCGCGCTCGTTCATATCGCCGGCATACGCCAGCACCGCCCCACTGGAAGGCTCCATCACCAGCCCGCCCCCGGCGATCCCTGCCGGCCATCCCTCGCCGCCCGCCAGGGTGGGCAGCAAGCGCGCCGCCTCGCAGGTCGTCAAATCCACCGCATAGCTCGAAGTCGGTCCGCGCAGATGCGCCAGTTGCGCGCGCAGCGTGCATTCCAATTGCATTTGCAGGTCATAATCGAGCGTGGTGATGATCTTCAGGCCGCCCAATTCCAGGCGCTCGCGGCCGATGCGCCCCTGCAGCAGCTCCAGCGCGCGCAGCGCAAAGCTCTGCCCGGCGGCATACGCCGGGGTCAGCGCCGGGCGCAGCGTCAATTCGGCGCTTTTCGCGCTGCGGTATTCGCTCTCGCCGGTCATTCCGCGCATGTACAGCGCATCCAGCACGGCTTGCTGGCGTTCGCGCGCCGAGGCGGGCGCGTCCAGCGCGTTCACCGCCGGGGCCTGCAAAGCCGCCACCAGCAGCGCCGATTCGGCCAGGTTCAGCTCGCTGGCCGGGCGGTCAAGGTACAAGCGCGAGGCGCTGTCGGCGCCAAAGGCCTGATGCCCGTAATACGCACTGTTCAGGTACCATTCCAGCACCTGCGCGCGCCCGAACTGGCGCGTGATCTGCGCCGCCAGCAGGCGCATGCGCAGCGCGCGGCGCAGCCCGCGCGGCTCCTGCCACAGCAGCAGCGAATCGGCCACGCGCTCGGCGATGGTTACCGGCTGTGTGTCCAGCAGGCGCTCGAACGATACGCCAGAACTCTGCCAGAAATTCGTCTCCAGCATGCCGGTGGCGGCCTGAATCAAATAAGGGCTGAGAGCCTCGGGTTGCTGCGGGTCGAGGGGCAAATAGCGGCGCGGCGCGCCGGGGTTTTCCAGGCTGAGCAGCACATGCTCGCTGCTGCGGTCGTAAAACCGGGTGGGCTGTAATAACGTGCCGCGTTGCGGGTCCAACATGGCGGGCAGCAGCGCGGTGGATGGCAGGTCTCGCGTCAGATCGGTGTACAACGCGCCCAGCGCCAGAACGGCGCTCACCAGAGCCAGCGCCAGCAAGGCCAACAGTCCCAGCCCCAGGCGGCTGAGCCGCCGGCGCGACGAGCGCTGCTCGGCCTGCAGGCGGCGCCGGCGTTGGGTGGTGACCAGGTAAGTGTTCAGCGGGCGCACGGGAAAATCCAGGGTTACGGCGTGGGCAGGTTGGCGGGCGTCAGCGTGGCGCCCAGCAGAGCTTCGAGATGCTCGCGGGCGGTTTGCAGCATGGCCTCGTCCGCGGCGCCGGGCGGCAGCAGCAGCAGGCGCTGCCAGTCGTTGATGGCAGCATTGCGCACGCCCTCATCCGTCAGATTCAAGCCTTCCAGTGAAAGGGCGCGCCAGTAACGCAACTGTGCCCATTGTGCATCGTTTTCGGCGTAAGCTTGCGCCTCGTTGAACTGCTCGTAGGCCGCACCGGCCGATTGATCGACCAGATACGCGCGCCCGAGACCCAGGTTGGCGTCAAAATCCTCGGGGCGCAGGCGCATGGCCTGCCGGAAATCCGCCGCCGCCTGTTCGCCGTCCTCACGCGCCAGGTAAATCTGCCCGCGCTGCACATACACCTCAAATTGTCGTGCGTTCACCTGCAGCGCGCGATCAAAGAGCTCCAGCGCTTCGTCCAGCTTTCCGCTTTGGGCGTATGCCGTGCCCAGCCAGGCCAGCGCGCCGGCGTCGTCGGTCACATAGGTGGTGTAGATCGTCAGCGGTTCCACCGCGGCAGTCATCTCGCCATTTTGCACCAGCAGCTCGCCCAACAGGCGGTAGGTGGGCAGGTAACCGGCATCCAGCTGATTGGCCTTGCGAGCATCCGCCAGGGCGCGCGATGGTTCCTCCAGCGCCTGATACGCCCGCGCGCGCAGGTCGAACAGGCGCGCCGAATCGGGTGCCTGACCGGCGGCTTCCTGCAGCACCAGCAGGGCGGCCTGCGGATCGCGGGCGGTCAATTCCAGGTTGGCCAGTTCCAGGCGCAGCGGCAAGTAGGCCGGATCCAATTCCAGCGCGCGGGTCAGATCGTCGCGTGCATTCGCAATGTTCGGTTTCTCCAGCGCCAGGTTGGCGCGCGCCCGACCCAAATAGGAGAGCACATACTGCGGGTTGATCGCCAACGACTGATTAAACGAACGCAGCGCATCACTGTACTGTTGTAGGGCGCGCTGCGCCTCGCCAATGAAGTAATAGACATCCGCCGATTCCGGTTCCGATTCAAGCACCTGCTGCATCGAATCAATCACCTTCGGCCAATCCCCATTGTTGAAGGCCAGCATGCCGTTGTTGAAGGCTTCCATGCGGTGCGGCGTGGCGGCATAGGTGGGCGTGGGGGTGTATTGCACCCCCGGTTGAAACGGCGGCGTGGCGGTCTTTCCGCCAGCGGGCAGGGTTGCGCCCGGCGGGGTGGTCAGCACCGGCGATGGGGTCATCATCAAAGCGGCCGACGTCAGGCGCTGCGCGCGCACGCGGGGGTCTTCCTCCGGTGCGGCAGGCCGCCCAAGCAGCAAAATCGCGCCCACCGCCAGACCCACCAGCGCCAGCGCCCCCGCCCCAAACAAGGCCACTTGCTTCCAACCGGCGCGCGGCAGCAGTTCGGCGCCGGGCAGCGGTGCACGCGGCGGTTGCCAGTTGCGCCGCTGCAAGTCGGCGGGCGCCGCCAGCGACGGATCGGGCGGGATGGCACCCATCATCATCAGGCCGCGCCGCGCCGCTTCATTCTGCGGATCAATGCGCAGCACTTCCTTGAGACAGTACACGCGCTCCTTGGCGGTGTCCACCACCGCGCTCATGTACAGCCAGGTGTCCGGGTGATTACTGTTGGCCTTTAGCAAACGGGTCAGCAGGTCGCGCGCGCGGGCGCGTTCGCCCGCTTCAAAGGCGCGCACGGCTTCCTGAAACATGGTTTCTTCGGGGGTCATGCATTGAGTTTAGCACAGCCCCGAACACAGGGCAAGACGCGCACCGCCGCCGCCCGCTGCGATCCGGTATAATAACCGCATGAAAAACGCTTTCCTTGGCCTGTGGGCGCTGGCCTTCGTTTTGTCCGCCTGCGCCGCCCCCACCCCGCCGCCTTCGCTTCCCCCGCAGCCCAGCGCCACGCTGGCGCGCTACGCCAGCGCCACGCCGCCCGCTCCGCAAACACCCAGCGCGCCGGCGGTTTCGCCCACGCCGCTGCCTTCGCTCACCCCCACCCCGCGCACGCATGTGGTGCGCAATGAAGATACGTTCTTCTCCATCGCCTGGGAATACAACGTCACGCTGGAGGCATTGCAAAACGCCAACCCCGGCGTCGATTCGCGCTTCATGACCCCCGGCATGACACTGATCATTCCGCCCTCCATCGGCGGCACGCAGACCCCCGGTCTGCCCACGCCCATCCCGCTGGAAACCGGCGCGCTCAACTGCGTCGCCGGCAGCGATGGGGGCGTGTGGTGCTTTTGGGCGGTACGTGGTCCGCAAAGCGGCGTGGTGGAGAATGTGACCGCCGAGATTCGCCTGGCGGATGCCGCCGGTTCGCAAATCCTGACCCGCACGGCCACGTTGCCGCTCAATCTGCTGCCCGCCGGAGCCTGGCTGCCGCTGGCGGCCTTCTTCCCTGCGCCAGTGCCGCAGCCCTTCCAGGCCAGCGCCGAAATTCGCACCGTGCTGCCCGTGGCCGCCGGCGACACGCGCTACCTGCCGGTGCGCCTGGTGGACGCGCAAAGCCGCATCGCGCCGGACGGATTATCCGCGCAGGTGAACGGTCAGGTGCGTTTGGAGAGCAGCGAGGGGCAGGCCGAAATCGTCTGGGTGGCGGTGATCGCCTGGGACGCCGGCGGAAATATTGTGGGCATGCGCCGCTGGGAAGCCGCCGATCCGTTGAGCGCCGGGAGCGCCGCGCCCTTCAGCGCCAACGTGTACAGCAGCGGCGGGCGCATCGCCCGCGTGGAGCTGTTCGCCGAAGCACAGCCGTAAAGAGTGCCTGGCACCTGGCACTTAATGCTTAGCCTGCCTGTAGATTTTTAGGTTTTGGGCAATAGATCGGATTCTTCATGTGCTTGCCTTGCTGCATGGCTTATTCCGGCCAAGCACGAACAGCTCACCACCAAGCACTTCTTCTAGTAATTCCAGATCAAATAACTTTCCACCGCGCAGATCGGCTCCTGTGAGGGCACATTGAGGCACACGGTATACGGCAAAATCACGCCGTTGGCCACCGCATTCATCGGCGGAATTTCCACCCCGGCGTAGCCGTTGGCATCCGTCGGGCCCAGCGTCGTGGTGTAGGTGCTGCCGTCGGGCAATTCCACCACCACGCCCGCTTCGATATTGGCCAGCGGCTGGCGGCTTTCGGCGCTCAACACCAGCACATCGATGCGGTTGGATTCATCCGCCCGCACACGCGTACGGGCTTCGCTGAGCTGCAACCGCACCGTCTCCGGCGAAAAATCCAGCGGTTCGGCGCGCTTCGTCTCGCCCAGCGCCGGCATGCTGAACGTTTCGCCGCTCAACAGCATGCGCCCCAGCGGCGCCATGCGCACGCGCAATTCATCCGCCGCGCTGCTGTCATAATCCAGGCAGTAATTCTCAAAACACTGGCGGTAGAGCGTTTCCCCTACCTGCAGCACCTCGGCGATCGGGTCGCCCGAAATCTCACGCCCGCCGTGGCTGGCGATGAACGCATCGAACACAATCGGCACGTGATAGCCCAATTCGCCGTTCACATAATAAAACACCATGCCGTCCGCCTCGCCATATTGCGGGCGCACCGGCTCCGTTTGCGGCATCCCCAACTGGCGGGCAATCGGGCGCAGGCGCACCCCGCCGGGCACATCCGCCGGGCCGTACAGCACCGCCGTTTCATAGACCTGCTCCATGTTGCCGTCCGCCGCCGTGTAGGCTTCGCTCAGCGGCAGGCCAAAAACGGTCAGGCCGCCCATGCGCTCCAGGCTCAGGAAAAACGGCTGCAGCGCCGCCGTCGACTCCAGCCGCGTGATCGCGCTGCCGTCCGCCACGGTAAAGGGGCAATCGCCGGCACAGGCAAACGCGCCGTAGGCCAGCAAATGCACTTCGCCCTGCGGTTCATCAAAGCGCCGGTAGAAGCCGACATTCTCAAAATATTGCTCGATGCGCTTCTGCTCGTAGTTCAAACGCACTTCACTCAGCGGGCGGCCCACATAGTGCGCGCCGTACAAACGTTCGTATAGTGGCAGGAATTCTTCATAAATCGGCACGCCGTCCACCACATGCTCACCGGCCTGCACCTTGCGCGACGGATCCATTTGAATCTGGAAAGTGCGCCCCAGCGGGAAGAAACCAAAACGCTCCACGTCGGTGGCCTGCGGGTCACGGCACAGCAGTGCGTTTTGCATGTACTGGCATTCGCGATTTTTATAGGGGAACAGGCGTGAAATGGCCGGGCCGAGCACATCCTCGCCGCCCAGCGTTTCGTAAAACTCGCGCAGCGCCGGGTCAACGCTGTGCAGTCCGGGCGTCGCGGCGATGCTCGTGGAATCATCTGTCAAAGAGGTACAACCGGATACCAGAATTCCAAATAGAATCCCGGCCATGAGCGTCAGCAAAATTTGAACTGTACCGCGCAAACGCATCCAGACCTCAATAAAAGCTGTACCCGCTCATCGGTCGTTGTGCGGACCGTTCGAGGGAGGAATGCCGCCAGACCGGCATGCCAGGGATCGGTGGGGGGGCAGGCACACAGTCGGGAGATGGCGGCAGGATTTCCCACCTGATACCCTCTTCTCCATTATACTCAAAACACTGAAAATGCAACTGGAAACAACCTGAAAATGACCGTTTTTAATCAAAACGAGTCCCATATACAGGGGCGCGCAGCCTGCTGCCCGGCAGGGCTGGCGATTAAATCAAAGCGAGGTGAGCGGTGCTCACCTCGCAGTGTATTTGGGGTTGAAATCTAGTGAACCGCTTCGGCCACAATGGCAGCGCCTTTACGCAGCGCATCCAGGTTGGCCGGCAGCAGGCGCTTGTGACGCGCCGGCAAATGTTCATCCAGCGCCTTTTCCAGCGCCTCCAACGGCAGCATCGGCTGGTTGGCCAGCAAACAGCCCAGCATAACCATGTTCGCCAGACGCGGGTTGCCCAGCTCTTCGGCGATCTCGTTGGCCGGCACCATCGCCACGCGAATATCGGCGCGTTTCGGCGCGTTGGGGGCAATCGACGAATTAACCACCAGCAGACCGCCCACTTTCACCAGCGGTTCGTACTTGTCCATCGAAGGCTGGTTCATCGCCAGCACCGCCTGCGGGTTGCGCACAAACGGCGAACCGATTTCCTCATCGGCGACCACCACCGTGCAGTTGGCTGTGCCACCGCGCATTTCAGGGCCGTAGGAGGGGATCCAGGTCACTTCGCGGCCGTAATCCAAACCGGCATACGAAAGCAACTGACCGGCAAACAACACACCCTGGCCGCCAAAACCAGCAATGATGATTTCAGTTTGCATCTTGTTCCTCCACCTTAGAAGCGCAGGTCGGCAACCGCCGGGTTGACTTTGAAGTCCGACAGCGGGTAGTAGGGCACCATGTGGTCGGCCAGCCAGTCCAACGACTGCAGCGGGGTCATGCCCCAGTTGGTGGGGCAGATCGAGAGCAGCTCGACCATCGAGAAGCCCAGGCCGCGCGCCTGCACCTCAAACGCGGTGCGAATGGCTTTCTTGGCCAGGCGGATGTTCTTCGGGTCGTGCAGGCTGCGGCGCACCACGTAGCTGGCGCCATCCAGCGTGGACAGCAGTTCCGATGCGCGGATGGGGAAGCCCTGCGTCTCCACATCGCGGCCGTTGGGCGAGGACGTGGTCTTCTGCCCGGGCAGCGTGGTGGGGGCCATCTGACCGCCCGTCATGCCGTAGTTGGAGTTGTTGAGGAAAATGACGGTGATGTTCTCGCCACGCGCGGCGGCATGCACAATTTCGCCCATGCCGATCGAGGCCAGGTCACCGTCACCCTGATAGGTCATCACGATGCGGTCCGGGCGGGCGCGTTTGACGCCGGTGGCCATGGCCGGGGCGCGGCCGTGCGGCGCCTGCACGAAGTCGAAATCGAAATAATTGTAGGCAAACACCGAGCAGCCCACCGACGCCACGCCGATGGTGCGCTCGCGCAGGCCCATCTCATCAATCACTTCGGCCACCAGGCGGTGAGCCGTGCCGTGCGTGCAGCCCGGGCAATAATGCGTGCTGCCTTTTTCCAGCGCCTCCGGGCGCGAATAAACGGTCTGTTCCGTACTTGTGAGGGTCATCGCTGCGTCTCCTTAATTCATCTTCGCGGTGCGTTTCAACCAGCGGTCGCGCGGGTGACCCACCGTGGGGATCGGCTCAGACGCCATGCGGCGAATCTCGCCCAGAATTTCATCCGGGAAGGGCACAACACCGCCCATGCGCCCGAAGAATTCCACCGGCAGACGCCCACCGCTGTGCAGCAGTACATCGTCCAGCATCTGCCCGCCGTTCATCTCCACCACCAGTAGGCCCTGCATGCGGCGGCTGATCTCCTCCACGGCCTTCACCGGGAAGGGCGCCAACGTGATCGGGCGCAGCAAACCGACCTTGATTCCCTCGGCGCGCGCCGCGCGCACCGCCGAAAGCGCCACGCGCCCGGTGGAACCAAAGCCCACCACGGCGAAGTCGGCGTCATCCAGGTAATATTCCTTGAAGCGCACTTCGTTGGCTTCAATTTCCTGCCAGCGGCGCAGCAGACGGAAGTTGGTTTCTTCTTCGTCCGGGGGGGTGAGATAAATGGAGGACAGGAAGCGGCGGTCGCGGCCTTCGGCGCCGTTCACCGCCCAATCGGCGAATTGCGTGCGCAGCGGCTGCATTTCCGGCATCTGCGCCGGTTCCATCATCTGCCCAATCGAACCGTCGGTGAGCAGCACCGACAGCATGCGGTATTTGTCCGCCAGATCAAAGGCCAGCCCCATCAGATCCACCGATTCCTGCACGCTGGCCGGGGCCAGCACAATCATGCGGTAATCGCCGTGCCCGCCGCCGTGCACAATCTGCGTGTAATCGGCCTGCGCCGGGGCGATGTTGCCCAGGCCGGGGCCGCCGCGCATCACATCCACTAGCACCGCCGGAATCTCGGTGCCGGCGATGTAAGAAATCCCTTCCATCATCAGGCTGACGCCCGGGCTGGAGGACGAGGTCATCGTGCGCACGCCCGTGCAGGCGGCGCCGTACACCATGTTGATCGCGCCCAGCTCGCTTTCGGCCTGCACAAACGCGCGGCCCAATTCGGGCATGCGGCGCGCCAGGTATTCCAGCAGTTCGGTCTGCGGAGTGATCGGGTAACCAAAATAGGCCGCCATGCCGGCCCGAATGGCCGCTTCGGCGACGGCTTCATTGCCCTTCCAGAGTTCGCGGGACATGCACTTCCTCCTATGAAGTGGGGCTGGCTGCCTTGACGGGCTCGCGCAGCACGGTGATGGCGGCTTCGGGGCAAACCACGGCGCAAATCGCGCAGCCGGTGCAGCCTTCACTCACCAGGGCTGCCGGGTGGTACCCTTTCGCGGTGATCCGCTCGATCTCCAGGGCAATCACCTTCTGGGGGCAGGCGCCGATGCACAGCTCGCAGCCCTTGCAGTAAACCTCATTAACAATGATCCGTCCCTTTGGGGGCATTCGTTCCTCCTGTGGAAAATTGAGAGAACTCGGATAAAATCGGTAAAGATACTTTTCCTTAGTTTGATTATCAACGCTATCAGGGTTGGCGGATAGTGTCAATCCTCATTGGAGCAGACAACAAACTTCCTATTGCCGATTGGGAAAACCCCAACCTTCCGATCAAATCGGATATTTTTAGTATAATATGCATATGATCAGGTTCACTCGGAGACGCCATGGCTCTTGACCGATTTGGGCGCAACATTCACTACCTGCGCATCAGCCTCACCGATCATTGCAATCTGCGCTGCGTGTATTGCATGCCGGAGGATATGACCTTCCGCCCCAATGCCGAACTGCTGCAGGACGACGAACTGTTCACCCTGGTGCGCCTGTTCGCCACCCTGGGCGTCGATAAAATCCGCCTGACCGGCGGCGAGCCGACCGTGCGCGCCAACATCGTCCACATCGCGCGCGAAATCGCCGCCACCCCCGGCATCCGTTCCCTGTCCATGACCACCAACGGCGTGCTGCTCGAAAAACTGGCCGAGCCGCTCAAAGCCGCCGGTCTGCAGCGCGTCAACATCAGCCTCGACACACTCAACCCCGACCGTTTCCATCGTCTGACACGCTGGGGCAAACTGGAACAGGTTTGGGCCGGCATTCAGGCCGCCGAGCGTGCCGGGCTGACCCCCGTCAAACTCAACGCCGTGGTGGTGCGCGGCTATAACGAAGCCGACGTGGCCGACCTGGCCGCCCTGACGCTGCACCACCCCTGGCAGGTGCGATTCATTGAAATGATGCCCTTTGCCGGCGCCACCGATCTGCAACAACAGCAGGTGGTCACCGCCGCGGAAATGATGGCCCACATCGAGGCCGCGCACGGCCCACTGCAGCCCGTCAACGACGGCAAGCTGGACGGCGAAGCGCGTCTCTTTCGCCTGTCCCAGGCGGTCGGCGAGGTCGGCTTCATCGCCTCGGTCACGCAGCCGTTTTGCGCCGCCTGCACGCGCGCGCGCCTGACGGCCGACGGCCGCCTGCGCCTGTGCCTGCTGCGCGAAAAAGAAGTCGACTTGCTCACCCCGCTGCGCACCGGCGCCACGCTGGAAGAACTGCGCCAGATCATTGTAGACGGCATCTGGCAAAAACCGTGGGGGCACGGCCTGGCCCGCGGCGAGGTGGCCCTCAACCGCGCCATGAATGAAATCGGCGGCTAATGCCGCCGATTTTTTATGGGGTTTCAGGTTGGGGTGCCGCCTGCGTGAACCAGGCGTAAGCCTCGGCCAGCGCCTCGCGCGCGCTGTGCTGCGGGCGGTGCCCCAGCTCCACGTCCGCGCGGCTCAAATCATAATAAAAATACCGTCCGGCCAGGCGCAGCTCGGTGGATAACGCGCCCAGGCGAATGTAATCGCGCAGCCGCTCCAGCGGCCCGGCCAGCCGGCGCACCAACCCCACCGGCAAAATCACCCCCGGCGGCGGCGTGCCGGTCACTTCGGCTGCCAGGCGCACCAGCGCAGCAATGGTCATGTTTTCGCCGCCCAAAATGTAGCGCCGCCCGCGCCCGCCGCGCTCCAACGCCGCCAGATGCCCGGCCGCCACATCGTCAATATGCACCACGTTCACCCCGCCGTCCACCAGCGCGGGAATTTTGCGGCGCGCCGCCTGCATCACCAGCGAGCTGGATTGGCGGTACACATCCCCGGCGCCGTACACCACCGTGGGGTTGACGATCACCGCATCCAGCCCGGCGGCCACCGCGCGCTGCACTTCCATCTCGGCCAGGTACTTGGCATACCCGTACGGCCAGTGATCCGGGCGGAAATTCCAGGTGTGATTTTCATTCAACAACGACGGCTCGCCATCCACCGGCAACACTTCCGGCACACCCAACGCCGCCACCGAGCTGGTGTACACCACGCGCCGAACGCCTGCCTCCAGCGCCGCGTTCAAAAGCGCGCGCGTGCCTTCCACCGTCACGGCATATTGCCGCCCGGCCTGTCCGCCGCCCATGTGCGCC
>DAOUGY010000164.1:0-18449 GCA_034428975.1 Anaerolineaceae bacterium
CGATTGCTGCTGCCGTTCGCTTCCACGCGGTACAGACCGCTGAAGCCGCTTTCCAGTGTGTCGCCCAACAGGCCGTAGACCAGCGGTTTTTCGCCCGACTGGCCGAACATCTTGGGCAGGAAGAGCGCCCCGGCGACAATCGCGCCGACCAGCACCAGCGCGGCGACGATCCAACCCCAGGGGGTGGATCGGCGGGCGGATGTTTCGGCCACGGCGTTTTCCCAGGCGGCCTGGGCTTCGGCGGCCACGTTTTCCACCGGCTCGGCGATGGGTTCCGCGCCTTCGGGGAGTTCCAATTCGGGGAGAGTTTCCTCGACGGTTTCGGGCGTGTTTTCCTCAGGGGCAGGTTGGCTCAAAGCCGCGCCGCAGGAGGCGCAGTACAGCGCACCTTCTTCATTCTCATGCTGACAAACAGGGCAAATCATGTTTCCTCCAGATTGAATGTGGAAAGGCGCCGCTGATGGTATGCGATCCCCCTGAGCAGAGTGCTGAACAGGGCGGCGCACAACGCGCCATCCGGTAAATCCATAGGATTATACCGCCGAAAGCGACAATTCGGCGGCTTCTAAATCACGATGAGCGTAGGATTAATGATCCGGGGTTACAAGATCGCGCGGATGACATCCTTAACGAGCGAATCGGCCAGCAGGGCGATCAGCAGCGCAATGATCAGCAGCACGGCGATGACCGTTACGGTCAGCCAGGGAAATTCTTTGCGCGGCGGCGGAGGGTAGTAGTAGACCGGCGGCGGCGCCGGCGGGGCAATCGGCGGCGGGGTGGGGGCGGACAGTGCCCGTCCGCAGCGGCCGCAAAAGACGCTGGCGGGCGTGACGGGCGCGCCGCAATGTGGGCAGGGGTAGGCAGGGGGTGGAGGGATCATGGCTTATGAAGAGCAGCAGCCGGGTGGAAAACAAGGCCGGGCGCGGCGAAACGCCGCGCCCGGAGGTTGGCAGGAATTATCCCAGTTTGACGTGCGTGATGTCCACGCCGGCGCTGTCCAGCGCTTTCAGCAGGGTGTTGCGCACGATCAGCGCCTGGGCCTTGGTGTCTTCCAGTACGATGGGGCTGGGGCTTTGCACCAGATACCCCCAGGTTTTGCCCAGGCGGGCTTTGCCCGCCAGCAGCGCGGCCAGGAAGGCGGGCGTGAGGTAGGCAAAGAAGTATTCGATCAGCGTCAACAGGCCGCCGCCGAAGGACGAGTAGCGCGACGCCCAGACGATGATGGCGCGGAGGAGCGCCAGGCCGAAAGCCACGCCCAGCATGATGCCGATACCCTTCCAATTGAAGTGATGTTTCTGGAAGGCCGACCAGGTGACGTGCAGGTCGCCGCCCAGCGCGCCGATGTGCACGGCGATGCTGGAGCCGGTGTAGCTTTGCAACAGGTGATAAGTGCGGCGCGCGCCGGCCGGTGCGTCGGCGGCCACATCGGTGGTCAGGACGTTGACGCCCGGCAGTTTGCGCTCTTTGATGCCGTCCACGAAAGCCTTGTTGACCGCTTCGGCCTTGTCGGCGGCGCCCTCGATCACCTCGCTCCACGATTCGCGGCGCTTGCCCAACTGCTCAAACTTCAGGCCGCCAAAGACGGGCGGCGGGTACATGCCCGGCTGGGGGGCGTAGGCGGGTGGCGGGTAGGCGGCAGCCGGCGGGGGCGGGTAGGCGCCGGGAGGCGGGGTATAGCCAGGAGGCGGTGGCGGATAGGCGCCGGGTGGCGGGGTGTAGGCGGGCGGCGGGGGTGGGAAGCCTACCGGCGGCACGACCGGCGCGCCGGAGGGCGGGGGAACGGGCGCCGCGGCGGGCGGCGGTACGGGCAGTTCGGCATCCAGGTTGCCGATTTTGGTGCCGCACTGCTGGCAGAAGATGTTGCCGGCGGGGTTTTCCGCGCCGCAGACGGGGCATTGGATCGTATCGCTCATGAGGAATCTCCTTTCCATATCTGACAACGGCCGGGACAACGGATTGGGGGTGGGAGCACCGGATACCGGCCGCTCCCCCGGTAAGTGGGTGAACGAATCAAGCGCTCATCAATTGCCTGAGCACGGTTTGATACTCGGCCACGTTGGGTGGGTTGAGCTGGATGATTTCCTTAACCACCTCAATGGCGGCGGCCCTGTCGCCGCGCCCCAAATGCTCGTCGGCCAGATTGCCCAGCTCATCGGCGGCCTGTTCCAACTGCCCGTGGCGCGCCAGCAAACCGGCGCGGCGGCGGCGCATGCCGGGGTGGCCGGCGTGATCGGCCAGCAGGCCGTTGACAAACACATCGGCCTGATCCAGCTTACCGGCGTCAGCCAGCAGTTTGATGTAGGCGTCCAACTCCGCCAGGGCGGGTGCTTCGCTGCCCAGGCGCAGGTTGAGATCGATGATCTGCGTGCGCGCGGCGGCGTCTTCGGGCCTCAGGCTGCGAATTTGCTCGTAAGAGCGCAGTGCCTGCCGCCAGTCCAGGCGCTGCAAGTCCAGGTCGGCGATGCGCTGCAGGATTTGCACGGCCAGCGCGCGACCTTCGCGCGCCTGGGCCGACGTTTTGAGGGCGGTGTGGTAGGTGGTGCGGGCGCTGTCCAGGTCGGCGAGCTGGTAATACATCTCGCCCAGCGCGATGTACTGCTGGACGGCTTCGTCCACGCGCCCCTGGGCGGTGAGCAACTCGATCAGGCGGGTGCGCACGGCAATATCCAGCGGGGCCATGTCCACCACGCGCTGCAACAGGCGCACGGCCTGACCCGATTCGCCGCGCAGGCTGTAGAGCTGCGACACCAGTAGGAATTTTTCCACCGCTTCCTGTATGTGGCCTTCGCGCACTAGGATTTCGCCCATTTGCACGTGCAGCGGCAGGTAAGTGGGCGAGAGCTTCAGGCTGTTGAAGGCTTCTTCCATGGCCGAGCGGTACAACCCCTGGGCGGCCAGGCGGCGTACGCGCCCCATGGCTTCCACAATTTGCCCGCCGCTGGCTTCCAGCAGCATTTCGGCCAGCGGAACAGGTGGGCTGCCGGCGGGCTGCGGCGGAATTTGCTGACGGGCGCGCTGCAGGTATTCGCGCCAGTCGGAGCGCATCAATTGCAGGGCGATGTTCTGGCAGATGGTTTTCAGCGCGCCGGGGTCCATCTGCTGTTGGCTTTCGATGATCGGCTCGTATTGTTGAGCCAGCGCCTCTTTTTCCTCATCGGGCACGGTGACGGCATCCGCCAGGCGCATGGCCTGCAGGTAGTTGGCCACCGCCTGGGGGAAGTTGCCCTGCGTTTCGAGAATCTGGCCGATGAGCAGGTACGAGGCCAGGGCATAATCGGGGTGGTACACGGCCTGTTGCAGCACGCGCAGGGCCTGATCGCCGTTGCGCTGGGCCTGCAGCAGCCCCAGGTTGTACAGCACGGCGGGGCGGTTGATGCCCAGCTCGAGGGCGCGTTCCAGTTCTTCGGCCGCCTGGGCATCCTGACTGCGCGACTGCATTTCAATGGCCTGGCTGAGGTGCATCTGGATGCGGGTGGCGGTGCTGCCGCCTGTGCCGCCGCCCGAGCCGCGCGTGATGGCGCTCAGGTCGCGGCGCGCCGCGGAATCCTGCGGGGCGGCGTCATCGGTTTGCTCAAAGAGCAACTCGGCCAGTTCGGCCAGGGCCTGCTGGCGCGCTTCGGCCAACGGAGAGTGGGCGGGGGCCTTCCCGGCCGGCGCGGTGAGCTGTGGGACGGCTTCGGGGCGGATCGGCCCGGTGCCGACTTTGGGCGTGACCGGTTTGGGCAGCAGTTGGTTGGATTTGATCAGGTTGATGGCCTGCTGCACATCCAGCGATTCGGGCAGCAGGGCCAGGGCGTGCTGGGCAAATTGCAGGGCGCGGGCCGGGTCGCCGGCGCGCTGCACCAGGCTGGCTACTGCCAGATATTCGCGCGCCGATTCCACTTTTTTGCCCATCTTCTCAAACACGCCGGCCATGCGCAGACGCGGCGTGGGGCTTTCGGCATGCAGACCGGCCGACCGCACCCAGGCTTCCAGCGCTTTTTCCACGTCGCGGGTGGCCAGGAACAGTTCGGCGGCCTGCATGGTGGCCTGAAAGGCCGGGGTGGGACGGCCCAGCCGCTCATAAATGCGCCCGATTTTCTCAAACGCCGCGGGGTCTTGCGGGGTGATCTCGGCCACGCGCGTGTAGCAGCGCAGGGCCTCATCCAGCTCTTGCAGCTCGTAGAGCGCCAGGCCGAGGCTGGACAGGGCGATGGGGTTGTCCGGCACCTGTTCCAGCGCCTGTCGATAATGCTGCGCGGCCTGGTCCCAGCGGCGATCCCAGGCGGCGGAATGCCCGCGGTTCATGGCGCTTTGAAAGAGAGACTGGTTTGCACTCATTCTGACCGTCCGTTTCAGTTGGTATCGTTCAATACTTGCAAATCGCCCCAGGTGCGTCCCCAGCGCGGTTCGGTTTCCAACGGGATGGAGAGCGGGTAGGCTTTTTCCATGACGTCCTGCACCAGGCGGGCGGCCGGACGCAGTTCTTCCTGCGGGCATTCCAGCACCAGTTCGTCATGCACTTGCAGCAGCATGCGCGCGCGCAGGCCCGACGCAGCCAGCGCGGCGGACAGGTGGATCATGGCGATTTTCATGATGTCCGCCGCCGTGCCCTGAATGGGCGCGTTGATCGCCTCGCGCTCTTCGCGCATGCGCACATTGGCGTTGACCGGGTTGACCAGGTTGGGGAAGTAACGCCGGCGGCCGAGCAGGGTTTCGACGTATCCCTGACGGGCAGCCAGGCGGCGGATGCCGTCCAGGTAGGATTTGACACCGGGGAATTGCTCAAAATAGGCGCGCACAAAGCGTTCGGCTTCGCCGAGGGTCAGGTCGGTGGTGCGCGTCAGGCCGAAGGCGCTCATGCCGTAGATCAGGCCGAAGTTGATAGCCTTGGCGTGGCGGCGCTGATCTTTGGCCACCTGTTCGAGCGGGACGGCGTAGATGGCCGCCGCGGTGGCGGCGTGAATGTCCTGCCCGGCGCGGAAGGCCGCCAGCATGGACTCGTCGCCGGACATGTGCGCCACGATGCGCAACTCGATCTGTGAATAGTCCACCGAGAGCAGCACATTGCCGGGCCCGGCCACAAAACCTTTGCGCACCTGACGGCCCAGATCGGTGCGGGTGGGGATGTTCTGCAAATTGGGGTCGGAGGAGGCCAGCCGCCCGGTGACCGAGCCGGTCTGGTTGTACGAGGTGTGCACGCGCCCGGTTTCGGGGTTGACCGAGAGCGGCAGGGCTTCGAGGTAGGTGGATTTGAGCTTGGACAGCTCGCGGTTTTCGAGAATGAGGTCGACCACAGGGTGTGCGCCGCGCAGTTCGTCCAACACTTCGGCCGAGGTGGAATAATGCCCGCTGGACGTGCGACGGCGTTGGCCGGGCGGGGTGAGGTGCAGGTGCTCAAAGAGCAGTTTGGAAAGCTGCTGGGTGGAGTTGAGGTTGAAGGTGTAGCCGGCGGCGCGGTAGACGTCCTGCTCAATTTCGACCAGGCGCGCCGACAGCTCGACGCTCATGCCGCGCAGGAAGTCCACATCCAGGGCGATGCCGGCCTGTTCCATGCCGATCAGCACGGGCAGCAGCGGCATTTCGATCTCGCGGAAGATGCGTCCGGCGTTGCGCTCCTCCATGCCTTTTTCCAGCAAGGGAATGAGGCGCAGCACCACCTCGGCGTCGGCGGCGGCGTAGGGCGCGGCCTGTGTTACGGGCACCTGCGCCATGGTGATCTGGTTCTTGCCTTTGCCGATCAGCGCATCGATGTGCGTCATGGCGGCGCCGAGATAGCCTTCGGCCATGTCCTTCAATCCCAGGCGGCGCGAGGCGGGATCGATCAGAAATTCAGCCAGCATGCTGTCGAAGTCAAGGTTGCCGGGGGTCAATCCGGCGCGCGCCAGGGCCAGTATATCGTATTTCAGATTGTGCCCGGCGACGGGTTTGCGCGCATCCACCAGGGCGGGACGCAGCGCGGCCAGCACGTCGGCCAGCGGCAGCTGCGGTTCGCCGGTGACGTGACCGACCGGGATGTAGTAACCGCGGCCCTCTTCCGTAGCCAGCGATACACCCACCAGCGTGCCGCGCAGCGGGTCGAGCGAGGTGGTTTCGGTGTCCAGCGCGATGCGCCCGGCCTGCATCAGGCGTTCGGCCAGCTCGGCCAGTTTGGCGGGGCTGTCCACCACCACGGTGTCCAGCTCATAGGCCGGCGCTTCGCCGATGCGCTCCACGCTGGTGTCGAAAAGCGCCATCTGCCCGCCGGACGCGGCGCCCTGTTTTTGCCCGCGCAGGTCGTTCAGGCGGTTGAGCAGCGTGCGGAATTCCAATTCGCGGAACAGGCTCTCGACGGCGGGGAAATTAATGTGCGAGGTGCGCGCCTTGTCGAGTTCGAGCACAACGGGCACGTCGGTGCGGATGGTCACCAGATCGAGACTGAGGTAGGCTTTCTCGCGCCCGTTTTCCAGTTTGGTGCGCAGCGCGCCTTTGATCTCATCTAGATGGGCGTAGATGTTTTGGAACGTGCCGTACTGGCCCAGCAGGCTGAGCGCGGTCTTTTCACCCACGCCCGGCACTCCGGGAATGTTGTCGGAGGTGTCGCCGACCAGGGCCTTGTAATCTATGACGCGCTCCGGCGGAACGCCCAGGTAGGCTTCCACATCTTTGGCGGTGAAGTCTTTGGCCTCGGAGAGTTTGCTGCCGGCCAGGTTGACAATGACGCGCTCGTCGACCAGTTGCAGCAAGTCGCGGTCGCCGGTGATGATTTTGACGCCCAGGCCCTGCGCCACCGCCTGCCGCGCGATGCTGCCGAGGATGTCGTCGGCTTCCACGCCTTCGCGTTCCAGGCGCGGCAGACCGAAGGCATCCACCAGCTGACGGATGCGCTCCATCTGCGTGCGCAGGTCGTCGGGCATCTTGGCGCGCGTGGCCTTGTAATCGGGGTACATGTCGTTGCGGAAGGTCTTGCCGGTGTCGAAGGCCACGGCCAGGTAATCGGGCTGATCCTGGCTGAGCAGGCGCAGCAGCACGCTGGCAAAGCCGAAAATGCCGGCGGTGGGTTCGCCGGAATGGGTGCGCATATCGCCGCCGGCGCCGGCGGTGAGGGCGAAAAAGGTGCGGTATGCCAGGGCATGCCCGTCAATCAAATATAAAGTGGGTGGCATGGTTCTCCTGCGGCGCCGCGTTCACGGGGTGCTAAACCCCTGACGACGGCGGGTTTTGAGGATGAAATCGTCCAGGACGGCCGGGGTGGGTGCGATGCTGCCGCTGATGATCAGGTAACCGGCGGCCCAAAAATCTTCGCGCGGGTCCAGCGGGCGCACATCGGGGAAAGCCTCGAAGATACGCTCGGACAGCGCGCGGCGCAGCAGGCGCACGGTGTTGCCCGGCGAAACCGCCGGGGCCACGCGCAGCGTCCACTGCAGGAAATGGGGCTGCAAGTCGGTACGGTCAAGCCGCCAGCCGAACGATTGGCATAATTCGGGCAGCCACACGGTGATCTGCCGGCCCAGCGCACCATCCAGGGTGTGCTGTGGTAGGCGCGGGATCAGCACGCACGTGTAGGCGGTTTGGGCTGTATCCACCGCCAGGGTAGGGCGCGGCGCGGTGTCGGCCATGCTACGCGCGGCGGCGTGAACTTTCACCGGTTGGGTGGAACCGGCCGATGTGGCGGCGGGCGCGTTTTGTTCCCAGGGGAATACAAAGGTCTCTTCCGGCTCGGCGGTCCAATCCGATGCCCCGGTGGCGATGGGGTTGGGCGAGGGGATGTGCGAGAGCAGCGCCGACAGGTTGATCTCCTGCACTTCTTCCAGCTCGTCAAACTCAAAATCGTCTTCCGCCGCGGCGGGATTTTCCAGTTCGGCCAGCGGCGGCATGGCGAGCGGTGGGGGCGCCGGATCGGGCTCGCGCGTCAGTTCCAGCACAGCCGCGCGTGCTGCGCTGCGCGCCTGCGAAACAGGCACGGCAGCCGGGAAGGACAGCGCCAGCGTGCCGTGGTCGTCGATGCGGTGGGCGTAAAGCAGCGCATCCGCCCCGGAGGCTTCCAGGCGGAAGTAGCGCATCATGTCGCCGGATTCCTGCCCGTCGAGGGCGCGCTGCAGGGCGGCGGCCAGCTCGCGGGCGGCGGCGTCGCTCAATTCACCGGCCGATGCGCGAATACCGCCCCGCACATACAGCAGCGCGGCCAGCGCGCCACCCGAGGCGCGCACCCGTTCCAGTCGCTCCATCAGGCCCGCGCGGTGCAGCCAGGCGGCTTCGTCGCCCATCGGTTTCGCGGCGGGCGGGTCGGAGGCAGGCGCAACGGGCTCCGCTTGGAGCGCGGCGTTGATCTGATCCACCAGCTCGGGTGCGTAGAAAGGCTTGTTGAGATAGCCGTGGATGCGCAGCCCGGAGAGGGCAGGGTGATCGGGGTTATTTTCCGGGGGGATTAATATGAAACGCGTGTCGGGGCGTTTTTCCTGCAGCCGTTGAGCCAGCAGGGCAAAATGCTGGTCGCGCACTTCGGCGTCCAGCAGTATCAGGTCAAAGGCGGCGCGTGAACTGGCCGACAGCGCTTCGCTGCCGGTCTGTACCAGGCGAACGGCGAACTGCCCGCTCTCTTCCAGGCTGATGCGCAGCAGTTCTCCGAAGGCAAGGTTGGGGCAAACAACCAGGATACTTTTGGCCACGTTAAGAGTGTATCACGGGGGCAAAATCGGGGCAAGTCAAACGCGCGGGTGGTTCGGGGCAGGGTAAATCCTAAAAAATCCCTAATTCTTGCGGATTGGACCGGGGTCAAATTTATAATGAAAGTCAAGCTCCGGGGCGCGCGGCGCACTGGTTGGGATGGGCGATACTTATGGGGTAACGGGTGAATGATCACTTTTCATTTAGTGGATGGGGGAGATATTCCCTGGGACGAAATCGAAGCCTGCGAAGGCGCAAACATCTTTCACACCCGGCGGTGGTTTTCGTTTCTTGAAAGTGCGCTGGAGCTGCCGACGGTGATTGCCCGCATCCGGCGCGGCGGGGATACTCTGGGGTTTTTTCAGGGCGCCATCGATCATAAGTTTGGCCTGAAGATCCTGGGCAGTCCGTTTCGCGGATGGAGCAGTGAATTCATGGGGCTGAATCTTCAGCGCTGCGTCGATTACCCGGACGTGTTGCGCGCGCTGCCGGATTTTGCCTTTTCCACGCTGGGCTGTCATTATCTTGAGATGATCGATCCGCGCGTACCGCCGGATGCGCTGGGCGGTCTGCCTTATCGTGTGGACGATCTCAAGCGGCATGTGATTGACCTGACCCAATCCGAAGAAGTCTTGTTCAACAACATGGACCATGACCGGCGCTCCAATGTGCGCCGGGCGGAGCGCCTGGGCGTGCGCGTGGAAATGGCCGGCGACGCGGTCTTTGCGGAAGAATACCATGCCATGCTGATCGAGGTGTTTGCCAAGCAATCGCTGGAAGTGCCGTATTCTCAAGAGCGGGTGCGCAAACTGATGGACGCCATGGGCGATTCCAACGATCTGATGCGCATGCGCGCCCGCGACGCCGACGGGGCAACCATCGCCGCCTACATTGGCCTGGCGCACAACGGTGTGGCGGTGGGCTGGGGCGCAGCCAGCACGCAAAAAGCCCTGCGGCTGCGCCCCAACGAAGCCTGTTACTGGGCCCAAATGAAATATTGGAAAGCGTTGGGAATGCGCGATTTTCACATCGGGGGCGGGTGGGGAAGTTTTAAGCGGTCTTACGGAAGCCATGTGGTGCAAATTCCCCGCCTGCGGCTGGCGCGCAACCCTATCCTGGGGCTTTTGCTGGATTTTACCTTTTCCTACCGAAACCCGCGCCTGCGCAACTGGCTGGTCAAAAACGCGCATTTGGGCCGCAAGCGTGCCGAGCCGGTCGAAGGTTAGGTGAATCAACAACCCCACGGGGATGCCGTGGGGTTGTGTTTGGGAAAAGGGAAGAGACGATCAATGGAAGGTCATTGCCAGGGTGAGCAGCAGACCCCCGGCGATGACGCTGCCGAGCTGCCCGGCGGTGTTGGCGCCCATGGCGTGCATCAGGATGAAGTTGTCGAAGTCTTCTTCCTGGGCCAACTTGGCGGTAATGCGTCCGGCCATGGGGAAGGCCGAGATGCCGCACGCGCCGATCAGCGGGTTGATCTTGTAGCCGGAGACGACGGCCATCAGCTTGCCGAAGAGCGTGCCGGCGGTGGTGTCGAGCACGAAGGCCAGCAGGCCCAGCACCAGCACTTTGAGCGTCTCAATGCGCAGGAAGCTGTCGCCGGTCATGGTGGCGCCAATGGTGAGGCCGAGGAAGAGCGTGGAGATGTTGATGATTTCGTTTTGCGCGCTCTTGTTCAGGCGGTCGACCACACCGCACTCTTTGAGCAGGTTGCCGAGCATGAGCGTGGCGATCAGCGGGGCGGCGGTGGGCGCCAGCAGGCTGACGGCCACGGTGACCACGATGGGGAAGAGGATCACGGCGCGCTGCGACACTTCGCGCGGGGCGTATTCCATGCGGATCAGGCGCTCTTTGCGGGTGGTCAGCAGCTTCATGATCGGCGGCTGGATGATCGGCACGAGGCTCATGTAGGAATAGGCGGCCACGGCAATGGGGCCCATCAGCATGGGCGAGAGTTTGCTGGAGACGAAGATGGCGGTGGGGCCGTCAATCGCGCCGATGGAACCGATGGCGGCGGCGTCTTCGATGCCAAAGCCCAGCACCACGGCCAAAATGAGCGTGCCGTAGATGCCGAACTGGCCGGCGGCGCCGAGCAACACCATGCGCGGCTGGGCCAGCAGCGGGCGAAAGTCGATCATGGCGCCCACACCGATGAAGATCAGCAGCGGGAACAACTCGGTTTCGATGCCGGCCTTGTAGAGGATGTTCATAAACCCACCCTCGGCGTAAGCCGACATGCCCAGGTTGGCCAGGATGCAGCCAAAGCCGATTGGCAGCAGCAGCACCGGCTCATATTCCTTGGCCACGGCCAGGTAAATCAACACCAGGCCGACCAGGATCATCACGGCGTTTTGCCAGCCAAACGTTACGCCGCTGAAAAGTTGCGAGAGGATATTCTCCATTACGGCTCCCGTCAGTCGGCGTATTCGATCAAAGCCTGGCTGTGTTTAACATGATCACCCACGGACACCAGGATGGCGGCAATTTTACCGGGACGGGTGGCGCGAATGGCGTTCTTCATTTTCATGGCTTCCAGCACGCACAATTCCTGCCCAAAGACCACTTCGTCGCCCACTTTGGCCGAAATGGCGATGATCACGCCGGGAATGGGCGCCGGAATGACCTTGCTCTTGTCCGGCGTGCGACCGGCGATGGAAGCCGGGTCGGCGCAGGGCACATCGGCGGCCGGGGCGGGTTGGGCGGATGCGGCAGCAGTGGGCGCGGCGGCGCCCGTTTCTTCGGGGAAGATTTCAAACGTCTGGCCATCGATGACGGCCGTAATCGGGCGAGCGTTCAGGTCGCCAACTTCCACGTCAAAGAGTTGATTATCAATGCGAACTTGGATTTTCATCGGGCAGAACCTCGCGGTTTACGGTTGAACATCTGGAGACGCTGATTGAGTTGGTTGGCGCGCAGCACGGCCTGCCAGGAGCTGACCGACGGGGTGGGCGGCTGGAGGAGAGCGGCGCCGGCCTGGCGCACGGCCAGGGCCACGGCCACGGCGGCGGCGGCCGCGCGGCGGCGCACATCGGCATCCGGCGCGAGGGTCGGGCTTTCGGCTGCGACGACTTCATCCGCGGGGTCGTCTTGCGGGTCGCCGGTTTCGTCCGCTTTGGCGCGGCGTTCGGGCAGCAACCGCACCATCAGCGCCATCAGGCCCCACAGCAGCAGGATGCCCACAAACACCAACCCCATGCCAATCAAGGTCATCAGCAGGGATTTTTCGAGATCACTCATTATGGTTTGCTCCTCATTCCCCGCGGGTTAGACCGGCATGTTGCCGTGTTTGCGTGCCAAGGGAGTGACGGCCTTGTCGCGCAGGATGGACAGGGCGGCGATCACGCGCGAGCGCGTCTCGCGCGGCTCGATCACATCGTCCACGTAACCGGCGCTGGCCGAGGCGTACGGATTGAGGAAGGTCTTGCGGTATTCCTCGGTCAGGCGGGCGCGTTCGGCGGCCGGGTCGGCGGCCGAATCGATCTGCTTGCGGTAGAGGATGTTGGCGGCGCCTTCGGGGCCCATCACGGCGATTTCGGCGCTCGGCCAGGCAAAGGTCACGTCGGTGCCCAGATACTTGGAGCTCATCACCACATACGCGCCGCCGTAGGCTTTGCGCGTGACGATGCTGATCTTGGGTACGGAGGCTTCGGAATAGGCATACAGCACTTTGGCGCCGTGGCGGATGATGCCGCGATGTTCCTGGCTGACGCCGGGCAGGAAGCCTGGCGAATCGACGAAGGTGACGATCGGCAGGTTGAAGCAGTCGCACAGGCGCACGAAGCGGGTGATCTTGTCGGCGGCGTCGATGTCAATCACGCCGGCCATCACGCTGGGTTCCTGCGCCACAATGCCCACCGGCTGCCCGCCCATGCGCGCAAAACCGACCACGGCGTTGCAGGCAAAGGTGGGTTGCAGCTCCAGGAAGGAGCCGCGATCGACGATGGCCTGGATGGCGGTGTGCATTACATAGGGCTGGCCGGGGTCGACCGGCACCAGTGAATTGAGCGCCTCATCCATGCGGTTGGGGTCGTCGGCCACGGGCGCCTGGGGCGGGTTATCCACGTTGTTGGAGGGCAGATAGCTCAACACCTGGCGGCACAGGGCGATGGCTTCCTGTTCGCTGACCGCGGTGAGTGAGGCCAGGCCGCTGGTGGAGAGGTGCACCTGCGCGCCGCCCAGGCTTTCGGAGTCGATGATTTCGCCGGTGACGGATTTGATCACTTCGGGGCCGGTGAGGAACATGTAGGATTGCTTTTCGACCATGATGATCACGTCGGTCAGTGCGGGGGAATAGGCCGCGCCGCCGGCGCACGGGCCGAGCACCAGGCTGATTTGCGGGACAATGCCGGAATACTGCGCGTTGCGGCGGAAGATCTCGGCGTAGCCGCCCAGGCTGCGCACGCCTTCTTGAATGCGCGCGCCGCCCGAGTCGATCAGGCCGATGACCGGTGCGCCACTGCGCACGGCCATATCCATTACCTGACAAATCTTGTGACCGTGCATTTCACCCAGCGCGCCGCCCTGAACGGTGAAATCCTGGGCGTAAGCATACACCGGGCGGCCGTCGATGCGGCCAAAGCCGGTGATGACGCCGTCGGTGGCGGTCTTCTCGCCGGTTTCCAGGCGGGTGGTGACGAACGGCTCCAGTTCCTGGAAGGTTCCGGGGTCGAGCAGCAGTTCCATGCGTTCGCGGGCGGTCAGTTTGCCTTTGGCGTGTTGTTTGGCGATGCGGTCTTCACCGCCGCCCAGTTTGGCTTTGGCGCGCAGTTCGCGCAGTTCCAGAATACGGGGATCTTCTTGGGGCATACGGTTTCCTCAAGTGTAAGGGTGATGAGTGCGGGCAATCGGGCAGGAATCAAACCTTTGCGTGCTTTCCCACCCGCCTGAATTGTACGATAAATATGAGGATAGCCCGGGTGTATAAAGCACTTGTTTCGGCTGATATTTATCCCTAGTTTGTGGAGACGCATGTATTTGAGCGCGGTTGGGAGAGAACGAAACGGTCCTATCCTGCGGGAGGAGATTGATGCCTGTGGAATTCTCAAAGGAGCGAAAACGGCGCGCGGGGACGAAGTATTCATTCTGTGTGCGCAAACGTCGTGAAAAACCACACATTGAATGACGAATCCATTCCTGTTTCGTTATTATAATAATTTCAAATCCAACATTTAGTTAGAATCCGTGATGGGGCAAAATGAAAAAAACTTTCTACCTGACACTCTTGCTTCCGTTTGCCTTGATCTCTATTCTTTTGTGTGGTTGCGGAACACAGGGTTCCTCATTGGATGGCGCATCCTCTGCCACCGGCCCCAAAGCAGGGCATTGGGAAGGCGATGGACCATATGTTTCCTTTGATGTCACTGATGCTGGGAAGATCATTAACTTTACGCTGAATGCTCCTTTTGCGACGACAACCTGTCATATCACGCTGGGAGAGATTGAGGTTAATGGCAATGAATTTCTCATAGATGCAAAAACCGGGAGCATTGAAGAAGCAACCATTGGCATATTTACATTGAAAGGAAAATTCAACGGGGAAACCATCTCAGGTACGCAGAAAGTGGAGAATTGCGGGAGAACAATGGCGTTGAAGCCAGAGGAACGAGAATGGACTGCTTCCTGGGTAAGTAGTGAAATTTCCAGGGCATCTGAAACATCCACTCCGCTGACTGCTGGTGGGGTAAATGATGCGACACAAACGCCGGTCCCATCGCCAACAACAGCTCCATCGCCTACTCCTGTGCCGATGTCTGAAAATGCGGTTTACCTTGCTGAATATCCACCATTGGAAATGTACTATGAATTTGGGACCTACTCCATTGGGGTGTTTGAATTTTCTTCGGAAGATCCAGAATACGCCATTAAATCCGGTGATCCGTTGATGATCGGTGGAGTTGAATATCCTCACGGTATTTTTGCTCCGGCAAATTCCTTCCTACTGTTTGATATCGGTCAACAACATGGATTCACCGAAATTGCGGTTACGGTTGGCCTGGAAGGCAGTATTAATTGTGGCAGTGGCGTAACGTTTAATATTTTGGGAAATCGCGAACCTATTTTTACTCAGGTGATCTACCCGGGTGACAAACCGCTGACGGTTAAGGTGCCACTTAAACCATACCATACCAATGTGGGCTTTTTGGCCAGCCCCATAATGAACGACTCAAAATGCGGTTGGCTGATTCTGGGAGATCCGTTTCTTCAGTAAGTGGTTCAGGACAAAACGAGATCGTTCGCAAGATCTGCCTGGTTTAATTCGCGGTGTCCTACCGCATGATTGGATGAACGACCATCGAGTGACCATTTCAATGGGTTTGGAATGGGAGCTTCAACCCGTTGGGTGCCAATGGCTTTCGAACGGCGCGGTTATTCGTGTGATCAAGCGCTGAATCACAGGCTAAATTGAACGGAGCGGCGGCCCACCCACCCTGCCTCTTTTTCAATGTCCATTCGGATGAAAACTGCTATAATCAACGTGATCTAACTTACCTGTTGAGGTTGGTTTCATGCGACGTGAAGTGCTCAGTTGGAGTGATGTCGATAAACTGATTGATCACCTGATCCCTCAGTTTGATGTGGAGTTTGATGCCATGGTGATGGTGACGCGCGGCGGCCTGGTGCCCGGCGGCATGCTGGCTGAGGCCATGCACCTCTCGCACATTCTCACGGCGGCCGTGGATTTTCCGGCAGAAAATGAGATCAAACAGGAAGAAGAGAAGAAACGTCTGCTGGCGTGGCCAAAATTCCTGCAATTCCCCGATGCCTCGCTGCTCACCGGGCAGAAGGTGCTGGTGGTGGACGACGTGTGGGGTTCGGGGCGCACCATCACCGCGGTGAAGAACCGCATCGCCGCCTCGGGCGGCGGTCCCTACACCTGCGTGCTGCACTTCAACCCTTACCGCAGCCTGTTTGGTCCGGCGCGCCCGGATTATTACGCCGCCGTGACGGATGCCTATATCGTTTATCCGTGGGAGATCAACCGCGGGCCCGAAGCGGTGCTGCTGCGCCAGTTTTAGAGTTGCCCCAAACCGAGAATCAAAAACGACCGCCCGCGTGAATTCCACACGAGCGGTCGTTTCAGTTTTCTAACCCAGCAGGGCAGAAAGATACTGTTCCACCATATGATCGAGGCCAAATTCAGCTTCGGCGCGGGCACGCGCCCCCTGGCGGAAGCGCTCCAAATCGGCCAGCACCTCGCGCGCGCCGGCTGCCAGCGCGGGCACGTCGGGCGATTCGAGATTCCAGTAATTGCTGCCGTAGGGCACCACGCGCCCGGCGCCATCGGCCACCAGTTCGGGCAACGCGCCGGTGGCAAAGCTGACCACCGGCAAGCCGCAGGCCAGGGCTTCGATGACGGCGTTGGGGCAGGCGGCGTTCAGGTCGGCGGAAAAAAGCAGATGGGCGGAGCGATCGATGGTGGGGATTTGCTCGCGGCGCACCACACCGGCCCAGTTGATTTGGCCGGGGGCCAGCGCCTCGAACGTTGGGCGCAGCGCATCGGGCACATCGCCGACGACTTGCAGCTCATACCGCGCGCCGCCGTCCAGATTGAGCAATCGCACCAGTTCGATGGCGTTCATCAGGCCCTCTTCGTTGCCGCCGCCCAAATGACCTTCCACCAGCAATACGCGCTGGCGGTCATTGGGGCGTTCGGCGGGGCCGTCGGGGGTGTAGGCGCTCAGGTCCACACCGTTGTAGGTGACCTGATGGTTGGCATGGGTGGTGCCGTACACCGTTTGCCACCAGGTGCGGGCAAACTGGCTCTGGTAGACGATGTGGTCGGCCAGCGAGCGGCGGATGGTGGACAGCACCCAGTTGTTCCATTCGGCGCGCAGGTAGTGCTTTAGACCGGTGGGGCGTTTGCGGTGAATCCAGTTCATGCCGTTCAGGCGCTGCACCACGCGCACGCCGCGCCGGCGCGCGCGGATCAGATCGGGCAGGCGGCTGATTCCGCCAATGACCAGCAGGCTGGTGATGTCTTTGCGCTGAATGTCGAACGTGGTTTCAATACCGCGGGCGCTCAGCCCGGCGATCAGCTTGGCCTGGAAGGAGACCATGCCGCCCAGACCGTTCAGACGCGGGACGATGCAAATGACGGGGGACGTGGATGTCATGAGACCCATTCCTCGGTGCAGGTTTCGGGGGGGCGCATGCCCACGCAGCGGGCGGGCGAACCGGCCCAGATTTCGTAATCGCCGGTGGATTCGAGCAGCACGGCGTTGGCGCCGATGACGCTGCCGCGCCCAATGCGCAGCACGCCTGCGCGGCACAACACCTTGGCGCCGGAACCAATGATGGCGTCATCATCGACCACAATACCCTCAAAGGCCGACTGGCCGGCCGGGCGAAAAACATCTGCACGGCCAAGCGTCACGCCGGGGTAAACCCGCACCCGCGCGCCGATGCGGCTCTTGCTGTGCAGCACCACGCCCACGCCGCCGTGTTCCAGTAAAAAGCCCGGCCCGATCGGCACGCTGCGCGGAATTTCGGCGCCGAGCAGCTTGAGCAGGTAATAGGCCAGCTTGCCCCAAACCGGTGAGCGGCGGGCGTAAACCAGGCGGCTGTAGAGGTCTTTACGCGGCATGTCAGCGCTCCGGATCCGTGAGCAGGGCCTGCACGATGCGTTCGGCGGCGTGCCCGTCGCCGAAGGGGTTGGCGGCATGCGCCATTTGGTCGTAGGCGGCGGGATCGTCCAGCAGGCGGCGCGCTTCGGAGAAGATGCTTTCGCGGTCGGTGCCCACCAGACGCAGCACGCCGGCTTCCACGCCCTCGGGGCGTTCGGTGGTCTGGCGCAGCACCAGGGTGGGTACGCCCAGGCCGGTGGCCTCTTCCTGAATGCCGCCCGAATCGGTCAGTACCAGGCGCGCGCGGCGCATCAGATGCACCAGGGGCAGGTACTCCAGTGGGGGCAGCAGGGTGATGTTGGGCACGTCGCCCAGCAGGCGGTAGACCGGTTCCTGTACGTTGGGGTTGAGGTGAACGGGGTAAATCAGGTGCAGGGTATCCACTCCGCTTTCGGCCAGGCGGCGCAGCGCGGCGCAAATGTCTTCCAGCGGTTGGCCAAAATTCTCGCGGCGGTGGGCGGTGATCAGGATCAGGTCACGCTTGCCGGGGACGATGCCGTTCTGGTCGAGCAGGGATTGCACTTCGGGCGGGGCCGGGCGGCTGCCAATCTGGCGCAGGGCATCAATGGCCGGGTTGCCGGTGACGACGATACGGCGGTTCTCCACGCCCTCGCGCAGCAGGTTGCGGCGGCTGTGTTCGGTGGGGGCAAAGTGCAGGTCGGCGGTCACCCCGGCGATGCGCCGGTTAATTTCTTCGGGGAAGGGCTGCCACTTGTCGCCGGTGCGCAGGCCGGCTTCGACGTGCCCGACGCGTACGCGGTTGTAATAGCCCAGCAGCGCGGCGACCATCACGGTGGTGGTGTCGCCCTGCACCAGAATCCAATCCGGCTGTTCTTCGCGCAGCACCGGATCGAGATGGGTGAAAATGCTGGCGGTCAGCGCCGCCAGGCTCTGGTTGGGTTGCATCAAATTCAGGTCAATATCCGGGACGACGCCGAAAAGATCGAGTACCTGGTCGAGCATCTGGCGGTGCTGGGCGGTGACGCACACGCGCGATTGAATGCCCGGCGTGCGCGCCAGCGTCTGAACGACCGGGGCCATTTTCACAGCCTCGGGGCGGGTGCCAAAAATGGAAAGAACACGCAAAGGTTTCATTCTACAGTGGGGCATGGACCGCCCGGGCGGACTCAGACACCCGGGCGGCAAAAAGGACGGTTATCGACGGTTGACGCCCAGGCGCAGCAGGGTAAAACCGGCGGC
>DAOUGY010000165.1:0-3067 GCA_034428975.1 Anaerolineaceae bacterium
AAACAAACGGCGAACCGCGTCGCTGCCCAGGTTATCGCTGACCAAAACGCCGCCAGTCTCGCGCCAGGCCGAAAACTGGTCCAAATTCATCAGGCTGTCCAACGCGGCGGCATCCAGGCTGACCGGGCGTGTGTTGGCGTTAACCTGACCCTGCAATCCCTGGTAACGGATATGGGAAATCAATAGTCCATCCAGGGTGGCTTCATCCGCGGCTGAATTGGCCGTAACCGCCGCAAAGGGCGCCAACTCTACATTTTGCAGTTGTTCAAATGCCTTGCTGACCGTGCCAACCTCTTCTTCGACCAGCCGGTCCGACGCGCCGCGTCCAGGAAAATTTTTGCCAATGACCGCCAGCGCATGGTTGCTGCCCAAGTGCAGCCCACGGATGAAAGCCTGCCCCATCTCCCCCACCCAGAACGGCTCGCCGCCAAAAACCCGCACGCCCAGGTCTTCGCGCCCGGCTGTCTGCGTCTCGTCCATCACGTCCAATGACGGCCCCAGCAAAAGGTTCACGCCCAGGGCGTTCAACTCTCTGCCCAGCACCTCGCCCGTTCGTTCGGCCAGGGAAACGTTCCAGGTTGCTCCCAGCGCCATTTGTGAGGGCAAAGCCGTCATCCCGTTGAAAAGTTGATCGTACGGAGCCAGGTCGCCTTCCTGCGCCATGCCGATGAATACTGGAATGTATTGGCTGGCCCCGGAAGACTGCTGGGTATTTTCCCATTCGGCAGTCTGCAGGCCGGCCACCAGCCCGGCGGCCTGGTCAAGCGCGCCGTCGCCGGCCGAAAAATTGTCTTTGCCCGATTGCAGCACTACCCCGCCGATATGCCTGCGGGTGATCAACCCCAGGATGGGCGATTCGGGTTTCAGGCTGCTGCCTTCAAAGGTGACCAGGAAAAGCTGGCCGACTTTTTCTTCAGGCGTCAGGCGCGCCAGCAGCGCAGCCGCCTGTGCCTCGGCATTCGATTGCGCCCCGGCGGTTTGGAATACCGGGGCGCTCCAGACTGCCAAGAGGCAGAGGAGCACAACCACGCGAACCCAGGCAATCCGCCGCACGGTCATCCAGACGATCCTTCACCGCGAGTCCAACGCTGCACCAGTCGTTCATGCAATTGCGGTTGGATATTTCCGCCGCTGATCACCAGGGCAGCCGGTCGCTGTGAGAATTTGCCGGCCAACGCAGCCGCCAGCACCACCGCCGCCGAGCCTTCAATGACCGCGCCATAACGCTGCCAGGCAGCCGCCACCGCTTGTTCGATCTCAACTTCGCGGACCAGCAGGATATCATCCACCAGGCTGCGCACCAGCGGAATGGTGATGGCATGATCCTCCACCCGTCCCGCCAGGCCGTCCGCCAGACTGTCCGTTTCCACCACGCCGTCCTGCGAGCCGCTCTCCAGCAGCGCGCGGAAATACGGCGATGCTTCCGATTGGACGCCAATCAGGCGCGGGCGATGCTCTCCAGGGATCTGCTGGAGCGCCAGCCCAATCCCCGCGATCAAACCGCCGCCGCCGACCGGCACCACCACAGCTTCCAGGTCTTCGGCGGGAATGTCATCCAACAACTCCACGCCCACGGTCGCCTGCCCGGCGATCACCTGACCGTCGTTGTAAGGCGAAATCCAGGTCATCCCCTGCTCGGCTGCGTACTGGATACCAGCCTTTTCAGCCTGTTCGTAGCCGCCCGGCACCAGGCGCACCTCCGCGCCCAGCGCACGCATGGCTTCCACCTTGGCCGGCACGGCGTGCTCCGACGCAAACACAACCACCTTCAACCCCATCAAACGCGCCGCCACGGCCACACCCTGCCCGTGGTTGCCCGCCGAGGCAGCCACCAACCCCTGCTCGCGTTCCCACGGCTGCAGCGTGAGCACCTTATTCAACGCGCCACGCAGCTTGAAGGATCCCGTCTGCTGCCGGTTTTCCCACTTGAGGTAACAACCCAGCGCCTCATCAAAGGTTACCGTCGTGTGAATCACCCTGCCGCTCAGCCGTTCGCTGGCTGCCTCGATCCAATCCTGCGGGATCATTCCAATTCCTCCATCACCTGCAACATCGCCGGCGGATCATCGCTGATCAGGCCGTCGATACCCATCAATAAGAATGCGCGTGCCGCGCGGGGGTCGTTGACCGTCCAGGTGTGCACCCGCCGGCCGCGCGCGTGTTCCTGCCGCACAAATCCAGGGGTGATATCGCTGTGATGCGGATGCACAATCTCCGGCGCAGCCCGCCGGCCGAACCATCCGCGCCCGGGCCAGCCCACCAATCCCGGCAAAGCCAGAATCGCCACACGTGCCTGCGGCAGCCTGCTCCGCACCCGTTTCAGGTTGGCAGGCAAAAATGAGCTGAACAGGACGGTCGCGTGAAGATCCATTTTTTCCACCAGTTCGGCGGCCAACTCGGGCAGTCCGTCACGTGGGGTGGAATAATTGGTCAATTCGATGTTGATGATCGCCCGGCTGCCCAGGGTCTCCAGGACTTCAACCAGGGTTGGGATTTTCTCGTTGGGGAAGCGGTCGCTGAACCGGCCCCCAGCCCGCAACTCGCGCAACGCTGCCAGCGGCAATTCATTCACCTTGCCGCTGCCGTCCGTGGTTCGGTCCACGCTGGCATCATGCATCACTATCATTTCGCCGTCCGCGCTCAATTTCGCGTCCAACTCGACGCCGTGTGCGCCCTGCTGCATGGCCAGTTGAAACGCTGCCAGCGTGTTTTCAGGCGCGTAGGCAGAGGCCCCCCGGTGGGCCAACAATAGCGGTTTGGGGAGCGTCGGCAGCATCGCCTACAGTTCCACGAAGTAAGACTCCGCCGCCCGATCAATCAGTTCACGCGACATGGTGGGTTCAGTGCCCACGTAGCGGGCAATATCGATGATCTGGTCGCAAAGGTCGCGGGGGTGTGAGGCGCGCAGTTTGCGGTTGCGCTTGATATACCATTCCTGCAACAGATAAGCCAGGCCCTGGTCGCTGTATACCACCCCCTTGGTGGCGGCCACGCGGCGGAAGATTTCGCGGTAATCCTCATAGGATGGATCGCCGACTTCGATCTTGTGGCGCAAACGCCGCAAAAA
>DAOUGY010000166.1:0-2425 GCA_034428975.1 Anaerolineaceae bacterium
GGATTGGCCTTCATCGACGACGCCGACTGCGCCTTCTCAACAATGGACGGGATATCCCTGTGATCAATGCCGTAAGTGGACAGCCCCGGAATGCGCAATTCATTGCCCAGGTTCCGCAACCAATCGACCAGGTCGGCAAAATCAGCCCGCTCATCTCCGCATAGGATGTGGGCGATTTCTCGATACCTTTCCAGCGCTTCACTGCCGGGTTCGCGGGCTTGCAGCGCCTTGATATTCATCGCCGTGACCACCGGAAGCAATCGAGCACACACAGCGCCATGCGGTGCGGCAAACATCCCGCCAATCGGCGCGGCAAAACCATGCACAGCGCCCAGCCCGGCATTGGCCAATGCCATGCCGCCCATCAGGCTCGCCCACGCCATATCCTCGCGCGCCTTCGCGTCCGTTCCTTTATGGTAAGCCCGGCGAAGAGCCGAGGCCGCCCGGCTCAATCCGTCCCGGCAAAACAGATCGGTCATGGGGTTTCTACGCTTGCTCACATACGGCTCCAGCACCTGGGTTAATGCATCCATTCCAGTGCTGGCTGTCACGTCCTGCGGCACATCCAGAGTGAGCAGTGGATCCACAATCGCGGCGAGTGGCAGCATATTGGGGCTGCGCAGGCTGACTTTAACCCCGTCGCGTTCGGACTTTAACACCGCGTTGCGCGTCACCTCACTGCCAGTTCCGGCTGTTGTCGGGACGGCAATGCACGGCAGTGGGAGTTGCGTTAACGGTTTGTTTTTACCGATCACTTCCAGATAATCCCGCACATCGCCCAGGTTGGTTGCCAACGCCGCCACGGCTTTGGCCGAGTCCAGCGTGCTTCCCCCACCAATCCCTACAATCACATCACGGCGGGTTTCCTGACATGCCCGAACGGCGGACTCGATCCATTCAATGGTCGGTTCGCCTCGCACGTCCAGCGCGAGAATATCCGCTCCATCGCCCAGGGTCTCTCGCACGTGATCCAAACCCCGACTGGATGGCGCGTGCAAAACCAGAATTCGATTGCCAGGCGCAAGGGCAACATCCTTCAGGTGCGATAACACGCCCTGGCCGAAGATTATTCGCCGGCTGGTGGAAAATTCAAAGCCCATCCCCTACCACTCCCCATCACTCGGACTCAAGTTGGTGAAAATGGTTCCTTTACGCGGCCCCGCCATCATATCCTCAGCCGCGCTCCGCCACTTCTTATAATGTGTGCTCTCACGATGTGCCACCTGACCTTCCGGGTTGCGATAGACCTCGTACAGCACGAATATGGTCGGGTCTTCTTTCTGCTGCAAAACATCAAACCGCACCACTCCGGCTTCCATCCGGCTGTTGGCTGCATTTTCCTCCGTCAGGCGGATGAACTCATCAAGATATTCCGCTTTCACATGAACGTCTACAACGACTATGTGCATTTTCTCCTCCAATAACCAATCGATCTGTCTTTTATTCTATACCAATCCATCCGATGCGTCATAACAAAAAAAGCGCCGGTGTTACCCGGCGCTTCCTTTAACAAAATTGACCTGATACTGGTTAGAGCTCTCGGGTTGATTTCTTGCTGGTGAAGATCGCCCAGACTACACCCGCTGTCATGGCAGCGACAACGATCCAAACAATCACATTCGGTTCCTGGATGCGCACAATGATCGGCGCTGCCAGCAGCGACACCAGGTTTACCACTTTGATCATCGGGTTCAACGCCGGACCGGCGGTGTCCTTCAACGGATCGCCGACCGTATCACCCACGACGCCCGCCTTGTGACGTTCCGAACCCTTGCCGGTGTTTTCCTCGATGTTGCGCGGCTCGTCTTCGATCGCCTTCTTGGCATTGTCCCAGGCGCCGCCGGCATTAGACATGAACACCGCCAGAAGCTGTCCGCTCAAGATCACGCCCGCCAGGAAGCCGCCCAGCGCCTCGACTTGCAGCACCAGACCCACAATCAACGGCATGAGGATCGCGATCGTCGCCAGCGGAATCAGCTCTTTCTGCGCCGACCGGGTGGAAATACCCACCACGCGGGCGTAGTCCGGCGTAACCGTACCTTCCATAATGCCCGGATTGCGGAATTGAGCGCGTACTTCTTCCACAATATCACCGGCCGCGCGCGAGACGGCGCGGATGGACAGCGCAGAGAACAGCCACGGCAGCGCGCCTCCAAGCAGGAAGCCGACAAACACCTTGGTGTCCGAAACACGGATCGAATCGAGCAGTTTCACGCCCTCCGTGCCTGCCGCAATCATCGCCTTCTGCACCACCTGGATATCGGTAATGTAGGAAGCGAATAGCGAAACCGCCGCGATCACTGCCGAAGCGATGGCTACACCCTTGGTGATGGCCTTGGTGGTGTTGCCCACTGCGTCCAGGTCAGCCATGATCTGGCGCGCCTTCAGCGTATTCTCATCGGTCATCCCATGCCACGACATCTCG
>DAOUGY010000167.1:0-2639 GCA_034428975.1 Anaerolineaceae bacterium
GGCACTTCGGCCACCTGGACCAACGATGGTACCCTCGCCGGGTGGTATTCCAACCGCACGACGATCATCGTCAATAACGGTGCGGGCAACAGCGGTGGTTTGTACAGCTATGGTACGACGTCTGCCACCGAACGGGCATTGGGCTCGCTCGGTTCAAGCTCGGCCACTCCCGTGCTGTATGGTGTGCGTCTGACCAATGACACCGAAAAAGACATCACGGGTCTGTATGTTTCATTCACGGGCGAGCAGTGGCGCGTGGCCAATACCGTCGCGCATAAACTGGAATTCGCTTACCGCGTGGGATCCAGCCTGACCGATGTCACCACCGGTGTTTATACATCAGTCCCGGCGCTGGACTTCACCAGCCCGGTGGTTTCAGCGACCGCCGCCCCGTTGGACGGCAATGCTGCAGCCAATCGGGTGGCCATCTCGGGAACCATTCCGGTGACCATTCCGGCCGGGCAGGATATCATCCTGCGTTGGCGCGACGTTGACAATACGGGCGCGGATCAAGCGCTGGCGATTGACGACCTGACGGTGGCCGTGCCGCTGCATGTGGTGGAGACCAGCCCGGCCAACCAGGTCACCAGCGGCGTGGCGTTGAGCGATAATGTGGTCATCACCTTCTCCGAGCCGGTGAACCTGGCGGCGGATTGGTTTGCGCTGAACTGCACGACCAGCGGCAATCACACGGCGGCCGTCTCGACCAATGTGGATGGCGACGTGGTGACCCTGGACCCCGATGTGGACTTTCAGGACGGCGAAACCTGCACGGTCACCGTGTATGCCGCCAAAGTCACGCCCCAGAACGCCGGTTCCGCAGCGATGACGGCGGATTATTCGTTCTGGTTTGGCGCGGGGGATGCCGCCCCAATTCTGATCGGCAGCAAACCGGCGAACGGATCGGCGGATGTACGTGTGGATCGCTGGGTGATTTTGGACTTTTCCGAGCCGGTGACGGTGCAGGACGGCTGGTACACACTCGCGTGCTCGCCCAGCGAGACGCCGCCGGTGATGCGGTTGGTGGAAACCCTGCCATCGGCATCCATCAGCCTGGAAGCCATGACTGATTACGTCTGGGGTGACACCTGTACCTTCACGGTGGATAACACCAAAGTGTTGGATGTGGATGGCGAACCGGACGCGCTGACCGCACCGTTGACCATCAACTATACGATCGTCTCCGGCCCGGTGGACAGCATTCATGCCATTCAGGGCGCGGCGCATGTTTCGCCGCTGAACGGTCTGCCGGTCACCCGCGTGCATGGCGTGGTGACGGCGATTGTGCCCAACAAGGGCTTCTTCCTGCAGGATGTCTTCGCGCCGGACGCCGACACGAATACGTCCGAAGGCATTTACGTCTTCATGAACCGCGCTCCGGCGGTGACGGTGGGCATGGAAGTGCTGGTGAGCGGCACCGTGGCGGAATACCGCCCGGCAGGCGCGACCTCCACCGACCTGTCCATCACGGAAATCACCAATCCGGTGGTGCTGGATGTGCGTAACGATCTGGTTTCGCTGCCTTCACCGATTGTGATTGGCGAGGGTGGCCGCATCCCGCCGGCGGCGGTGACGGAAGACGACGCTACCGCGCCGGACTTCAATGTGGAAACCAGCGGCACGTTTGACGCCGACACCGACGGCATTGACTTCTACGAATCGCTGGAAGGCATGTACGTGCAGGTCAATGAAGCGCTGGTGGTGGGGAACAAACACACCTCCTACGGGGAACTGCCGATTGTGGGCGACATGGGACGCCAGGCGACCACCGTCAATACCATTGGTGGCGTGACGATCGCGGATGGTGACCAGAACCCTGAACGCATGATCCTGGACGACCTGATCGTTGGATTGGCCGCCATCCCGGATATCCCGGTCGGATCGTACTTCACCGATCCGATCCTGGGCGTGATGGATTACGGCTTTGGCTACTTTAAGCTGGCCATGATCAACGCCCCGGGGTATGCCGTGGCCGGGCCGATGCTGCCGGTGGCGGCGGAGGCGAACAAGAACCAGTTGACCATCGCTGCGTTCAACACCGAAAACCTGGATCCGGGTGACGGCAAGTATGCCTTGATCGCCGCGCAGGTGGTGGACAACATGCACTCGCCGGACATTCTGGCGCTGATGGAAGTGCAGGATAACAACGGCGCGGTCAACGACGGCACCGTCGCGGCGGATACCAACCTGGCCAACCTGATCGCGGCCATTGTGAGCGCGGGCGGCCCGACCTACGAATACCGCCAGATCAACCCGGTAAACAACTCCGACGGCGGTGAAACCGGCGGCAACATCCGCGTGGCCTTCCTGTTCAACGCCGCGCGCGTTGGGTTTGTTGATCGCGCGGGCGGCGATTCGACCACGGCCGTGGCGGTCAACAATGTCACCGGCGTGCCGGAACTGTCGCTCAACCCTGGGCGCATCGACCCGACGAATCCGGCCTTCTTCGACAGCCGCAAACCGCTGGCCGGCGAATTCACCTTCATGGGCAACAAAGTGTTCGTCATCGCCAATCACCTGAACTCGAAGGGCGGCGATGAGACTCAGATGGGCTGGCATCAGCCGCCCGCACTGGTTTCGGAAGTGCAGCGCAAGCAGCAGGCGGATGTAATCAACGCCTTCATCGACAGCATTCTGGC
>DAOUGY010000168.1:0-9143 GCA_034428975.1 Anaerolineaceae bacterium
CCGGGCCAGTCTTTCAGGTATCCGGCCCAGGTGAGGGTTTCAAAAATCTTTGCGTTTTTAACGGCGGTATTGGAAAGGATGAAGCGCAGCGGCTGGGCATTGCGGGCCGATGGCGCCAGGCGCGCCAGGTTCACCAGGGCGCGCAGCGTGTCCAGCGATACCGCGTGAGCGGCGTCGAAGCGGCGGTAGGAACGGTTGGTGCGAATCAAATCAGCGATCATCATTCCACCTCGAAATATTGGATACCTGTATTGTACCTTTATTCACTCATGGAATCAAAACGCCGGATGCGCAGCGCGCATCCGGCGTTGAAACATGGCGGAGAGCGATTATTCCGCGGCGGGGGTGTCGGTTTGGGGCAGGGGGTGAACTTCAGCCGCCGCGCTGCGGTGGAGCCGCTGTGAGATGCCAGCCAGCAGGTAGAGCATCTGGCCAAACGCGGCAGTGAACACGCCGCTGGCGATCAATCCCAGGCCCATCACGCCGCCCATGCCGGCGTACGCCATACGCGCGCCACCGCGAATGCCGCCCATCATGCCGCCCCACGGGTGAAACAGGCCAACCAAGCCGGCACCCAGGCCAATCACAATGCCCAGCGCGCCCAAAACAATCAAAACCCAACCGGTAATGCGAGCGATTTTTTCCATATTGTTTCTCCTTTTTGTTTATGTGTTGATCTTACCATGCAGTTGTGAAGAACTTTTGAAGAAATCGTAAATTTTTGATTTACATTCTTAATCGGGCCGATTGGCGATGATCGAGAAGGGCCGGCGTTAAACCCTGCGCCGGGGCAATAAAAACGGCCGGCGGGTCCGGCCGTTGACTTGCAGAACGTTCGGGTCAGGAGCGGTAGAACCCGCGCCGCACCGTCCGCACATCTTCCATGGTGATGAACGCCTGCGGATCGACCTCCAAAATGACGGTCTCCACATCGCTGACTTCCTTGCGCTTCACGCCGACGTGCAGAATGGTCACTGTGCCGCTCTTGCCGCGGCCAAAGATCTCCGTCACGGCGTAACCGGCGCTGCGCAATTGCTCGGTGATGGCGGCGCCGCGCGTCGGGCTGACGATGGTCAGTTGGATGTGACCCACCGCCAGGCGTTCTTCGATCGCCATGCCCACCACGTTGCCCGTGGCAAAGCCGATGGAATACGCCAGCACGGAAAGCACGCTCAACTCGCCGGAGAGCACCGAGCTGATCGCCACCACAAAAATCAACGCTTGCGCCACGCCCAGCATCCAGGCCAGGCCCTTGCGCCCGCGCACCACAAACAACACCCGCACCGTGTCCAGCGCCATATCGCACACGCGAGCCACAAAAATGATTAAAGCCACCAGCCAGGGGTTGGCAGAGGCCAGAAACTCGGCCATGTTATCCTACTTTCTTTCCATTGGGTCGTGCCGCCTCTGCTTTCAGGCAGGGCTGGTACAAATGCATGTATTCCTTCAGCATGCGCCGCGTGCTGAACTGCGGCAGCAGCGTGCGGATGGATTCTTTCACGCGCGCCAGCCATTCGTGCGGCAGCCCATCGGCGCCGCGCTTGTAGTACAGCGGGACGATCTCATCTTCCAGCGTGTGGTACAGGCTGTTGGCGTCCTCGTCGTCCTGCGCGCCCTGATCGCTGTAATCGCGATCCTGCCCGATGGCCCAACCGTTGTGTCCGTTGAAGCCCTCGCGCCACCAGCCGTCGAGGATGGAGAAGTTGAGCGTGCCGTTCAGCGCGGCTTTCATGCCGGATGTGCCCGACGCCTCGTTGGGGCGGCGCGGGGTGTTCATCCACACGTCCACGCCCTGCACCAGATAGCGCGCCATGTTCATGTCGTAATCTTCCAGGAAGGCCAGCCGCCCGCCGGAGCGTGAATCTTTCACGGCGCGGTACACCTGCTGGATGAGCAGCTTGCCGGGTTCATCGGCGGGGTGTGCCTTGCCGGCAAAGATGACCTGCACGGGTTGGTCCACCGAGTTGATCAGGTTCATGAAACGGTCGAAATCGCGCAGGATCAGGTTGCCTCGCTTGTAGGTGGCAAAGCGCCGCGCGAAGCCGATGGTGAGCGCAAAGGGTTCCAGCAGTACGCCGCCGGCCACCACCTGCACCGGGTGAATGGAGCCGCTCAGCCATTGCTGGCGCGAGCGTTCGTTGGCATAAACGATCAGCTTGCGCTTGAGGTGATAACGCAGCGCCCACAGCTCGGCATCCGGGATGTTCAACACGCGGTCCATCCAGGTCTGGTCGTCGAGATGCTCTTCCCAGTTTTCGCCCACATAATGGTCCAACAAAAGGCGCAGACGGCGGGCAATCCAGGTGCCGGTGTGTACGCCGTTGGTGATGTGCGTGATCGGCACATCCTCCACGCTGCGATCCGGATAGATCCAGTGCCACATCTGGCGCGAGACGCGCCCGTGCAGTTCGGAGACGGCGTTGCGCTGCTCGGAAAGGCGCAGGGCCAGCACCGGCATCACAAACGCATCGCCCCAGCCTTGCGCCTGGCGGCCGAGATCCATAAATTCATTGGCGCTCAGACCCAACTGCGGCCAGATCGAATTGAAATATTTGTCCACCAGCCACATGGGGAACTGATCGTTGCCCGCCGGTACCGGCGTGTGGGTGGTGAACACGTTCGACTTTTGGATGATCTCCGTCGCCTGGGCAAAGGTCTTGCCCTGGCGCACGAATTCTAGCGCGCGTTCCAGCGCGAGGAAAGCCGAATGGCCTTCATTCATATGCCAGACTGATGGGTCATAACCCAGCATGTGCAAGGCGCGCACGCCGCCCATGCCCAGCAGAATCTCCTGCGAAATTCGGATGTCAAGATCGTTGGAGTACAACCGCGCGGTGAGCTGCTGGTCGGCAGGCGAGTTCTGCTCGGTGTTGGTGTCCAGCAAGTAGAGCGAGATGCGTCCGACCTGAATCATCCACAGGCGAGCATACACGGTGCGTCCGGGCAGGTCCACGCTGACGGTTACCGGCTGGCCTTTCTCATCCATCAACGGGATGAGCGGCATTTCGGAGAAGTTGAGGTACAGGTTGCGCGTTTCCTGCCAGCCGTCTTCGGTGATGTGCTGGGAGAAATAACCCTGGTTGTAGACAAAGCCGATGGCTGTCAACGGCATGCCCAGGTCCGAGGCTTCTTTGAGATGGTCGCCGGAGAGAATGCCCAGGCCGCCGGCATACACCGGCACCGATTCGTGCAGGCCAAATTCAAACGAGAAGTAGGCGATTTGCTGACCGGCGTGCTCGGGGTAGGTGCGCTGGAACCAGGTGTCTTTGGTCTGCATGTAGGCGTCGAACTTTTCCATGACGCGGTCGTACAGGTCAATGTATTCCAGGTCGTTGGCGGCGGCATTGAGCACCGGGCGCTCGATTTTGTAGAGGAACGCCACCGGATTGTGGTTCAGACGGTTCCACAGCGACTTATCCAGCCGCGTGAAGAGCGCATGAGCATCCGGGTTCCACACCCACCACAGGTTGTAGGCCAGCTCGCCGAGGCGCCCCAGGCGGCGCGGCAGGCTGAAGTGATTGGGGAGATCTTTTCGAATGGTTGTCATATGATTTCGCTTTCGTGATAAAAAATAAAACCCGCCGGAACGGGATGACGGGTGCATACCGCACCGGCAGATCGTGACGTTCTCGATCGATTTTGGATTATACCAGAATGTGGCCGGAGTTTTGATGAAATTTCGAAATTGTTAGAACTGTTAACTTAAAGGGCTTTTTCTGAACATAATTGAAAAAATTCCAACCCAAATAAAAAAGTGATCGTGATTCCGCTCCCGGTCTGCAACGGTGGAAGGCGGAATCACGATTGGCGTTTAATCCACAGGCGCTTGTGGGCTACTGCCCACAACCAACTTTCCACACCCTGCTGTTCTCTTCACTCCGGGTAAATCTTCGCGTAAATCTCAGGCGCGTACTGCTCCACCATCTCATGCGAAATAGCATTCTCGCGGCAGATCGCGGCATACAAATCCACACTGCGGCGGCGGATGCGCGTTTGCGTTTCCACATCCAGACCCCACAGCCCAAAGCGCTGCGTCCAGCCGCGTTCCCACTCGAAATTATCCACCAACGACCAGTGGAAATAGCCCTTGATCGGCCAGCCCCAGTTCAATCCGCGCCACACCTGATGCACATGCTGCAGCAGATAGCGCGGGCGCAGACGGTCGTCGTTGTCTTCCACGCCGTTTTCGGTCACCATCATCGGCAGATGGAAACGACTGGCCCAGCGCAGCGCCTTGAACATACCCTCGGGCACGTTATCGATAAATCCGGTGGGCGAGAGGTCGGCGCTGGCGCGGAAGGCGTTACGCCCAAAGCCGGCGGCGGCGTTGCGCAGATCAAAACGCACCTCGTCCTCGGTGTAGTAGTTCACGCCGATAAAATCCTGCGTATTGGCCGCTTCAGGGATCAAAAAGCGCTTGATCACCATGTTCAACGTGCCGGTGGCGCAGGCCTGGGCGAAGCTGTTGTTGAACATTTGATGCTGCACCTTTGCCGGGATGGCATCCAGCGAAAAGCCGGGACGCGCCGGCCGGAAGCTGCGGTAGTTAATCGCCGTGCCCACCCGCGCCGTTGGCTGCGCGGCATGGATGGCGCGGTAAGCCAGGGCGTGACCGCGCACCATGTTGGCGGTCACGTGCATGGCGGCGTTCAGGTCGTTTTTGCCGGGCGGAAAATTGGGCTGGACATAACCGGACAGAAAGTACACATTGGGTTCGTTGATCGTCACCCACAGCGTGACGTATTCCTTCAACGCTTCCACCACCCGGCGCGCAAAGGCGGCAAACCATTGCGGGGTTTCGTCGTTCTCCCAGCCGCCGCGTTCGACCAACCACAGGGGATCGGTGAAGTGGTGCAGCGTTACCAGCGGCGTCATTTTGCGCTGCACCAAACCGCGTACCATCTCACGGTAGCGGTCGAGAGCGTCTTCGTCCCAGCGATCTGGCGCCGGTTGGATGCGGCTCCACTCCACCGACATGCGGTGCGCGTTTTGGCCCGCAGTCGCGGCGCGGTCAAAGTCCTCGCGCCAGCGCCCGCCCCACCAATCGCACGCCAGGCCGGCTTTGTGCCCGTTGAGGATGCGCCCGGGTTCGTTTTCCCAGGCTGCCCATGAATTGTTGGTATTTTGGCCCTCCACCTGATGCGCGGCGGTGGCGCTGCCCCACAAAAACCCTTCCGGGAAGCGGAAAATCGCATGCGGCATGTGCTGTCTCTCCTGTGTGTTGTGGCTATGATTATAGCAGGGATCGATGATTGATCCCCCCGCCGGGGTTTTACATTCTACAGTCGCTTGTAAATCAATAATTGCGGTGCTATCATTTTTTCAGGACACATTCACCCGGTACTCAAAAATGCAATTCGCGCTCTGGCGCGAGCCATAAGGAGGAAACGCATGAAATCGATCTCACGTTGGTTGATTGTCCTGCTTCTGGTCAGTCTGGCGCTTTCGGCCTGCCAGACGAGCAGCGTGGCCACGCCTGAAGAAGGCAAAGTGACGGTGATCCGTGTGGGCACCGGTGACGGCGGCGACGGCCTCAATCCACATCAAGCCATCATCCAAAACTTTGAAGATCAGAACCCGGGTATCATTGTCCAGTTGGAAGCTGTGGCCGGGCGCGATTACTACGCCCGCCTGCTCACCCAGCTTTCTGCCAAGGCGGCCCCCGATCTGATGCAAATCGGCGATGATGCGGTTCCGTCGTTTGTTGAAAAGGGCGCGTTCATCGCCCTGGACGACTACATGAAGAAATACAACTTCGACGCCAGCATCTACCTGCCCGGTTTGCTTGACCCCGGCAAGATCAACGGCAAGCAGTACCTGCTGCCCAAGGACTACTCGCCGCTGGGCGTGTATTACAACAAAAAGATCTTTGACGCGGCCGGAGTCGATTACCCCTCGGCCGATTGGACGTGGGACGATTTGCTGGCAACCGCCCAGAGGTTGACCAAAGACGACAACAACGACGGCACGCCCGAGGTGTGGGGCATCCAACTGCCGGCCACCTGGACCACCGGCTTTGAATACTGGGTGGCGGCCGCCGGTGGACGCCTGATCAGCGAGGACGGCAAGAGCTTCGTTGGGTACATGGATTCGCCTGAGGTGGTGCGCGCCGTACAGTTCTATGCCGATCTGTATAACAAGTACAAAGTCGCTCCACCGCCCGCCGACCTGAACGCGTGGGGCGGCGGCAACACCGAATTTGACAACGGCCAGGCCGCCATGCGCCTGTTCGGGCGTTGGCCGCAATCCGGCTTGCTCAAGAATCCCAACATCGATTTGGGTCTTGTGAACCCGCCGCAGGATAAAGTGCGCGCCAACATCCTCTTCTGGGGCGGCTTTGGCATCGCTTCCAGTTCCACCGCACCCGAGGTAGCCTACAAATACCTGGCCTTCACCTCCGGCGAACCCGGTGCCCAGGTCTGGAAGGACTGGGCGCTGCCCGCGGTGAAATCGGTGGCGGAATCGTCCGGACTGGCCAGCGACCCGATTGAGGGGGTGTGGATCGGCGAGCTGAATCACATCGTCCCGCGTGCCTACACCTACACCAACTATTGGAACGAAACCGCCGACCCGGCGCTGCGTAAAGCGCTGGAAACTGCGCTGCTCGACCCCAACGCCGATGTAGCCGCGACGATGAAGACCGCGGCGCAGGAAGCGCAGGCCGCGCTGGATAAACTGCTCAAGAAGTAAACTCCTTTGGAGATTCGGCCCGGGACTGCCCACTGGTGGTCCCGGGCTGCTTTCCGCGCCTATGAACACCTCGCGCCGCCGTGAAGCCATTTCATTCTACTTAAGCATCTCGCCCTGGTTGATCGGGTTCATCCTCTTCACCGCCGGGCCGATGCTCATTTCGCTGTATGTCAGCTTCACCGACTGGGATCTGATCCGCGACCCGATCTGGATCGGCGGACGCAACTACACCGACCTGGCGACGGACCCCACGTTCTGGCAGTCGCTCAAAGTCACCGGGTTGTACACCCTGGCCTATGTGCCTTTTGACCTGCTCGGCGGATTGGCCCTGGCCCTGTTGGTGCGCCCGCGCATGCGCGGGGTGGGATTCTTCCGCACCGTGTTCTACCTGCCCACGGTGCTTTCGGGCGTGGCTTTTGTGGTGGTGTGGATGTGGCTGCTCAACGCGCGCGGTGGGCTGGTCAACCTGTTGTTGGGGGCGGTGGGCATTCAAGGTCCGCGCTGGCTGCTGGACCCGCACTGGGCCTTGTGGGCGCTGGTGTTCATGTCCTTCTGGGGCTGGGGGCGTTCGATGGTGCTCTACCTGGGCGGCATGCAGTCCATCCCCGATGAGCTGTACGAAGCCGCCGCCATTGACGGCGCGACCGGCCCGCAACAATTTTGGAGCCTGACGCTGCCGCTGCTGTCACCGACCATCTTCTTCAACCTGGTGTTGAGCGTGATCAGCACCTTCCAGACGTTCACCTCGGCCTTTGTGGCCACCAACGGCGGGCCGCTGGATGCTACGCTCTTCCTGGTGCTGTACATCTACCGTCAGGCGTTCGAATATCAGCACATGGGCTATGCTGCTGCGCTTGCCTGGATACTCTTCGCGGTGATTCTGGTGCTCACGCTGATTTTATTCCGCACGCAAAAATTCTGGGTCTTCTACCTGGGGGAGCGCTCCGATGAAAGCCGCTGAAGCGTCGCGCGAGTCGCAAGAAGTCTGGATCCGCCGGCCGCGCGGGTTGGCGCTGGCGCTGCGCTATGCGGGCCTGGCGCTGGCGGCGGTCTTGTTTCTGCTGCCGCTTTACTGGCTGCTGGCTTCGGCGCTGAAACCGGATTACGAGATTTTCGCCATCCCGGCGGTCTGGTGGCCAACGGTGCCGCACTGGCAGAATTTCCCCGAGGCGCTCACCGCGCAGCCCTTTGGCCGATTTACCGTTAACACGCTGATCATCGCCGTTAGCTCGATCGTCGGCCATCTGCTCTCCTGCACCATCGTGGCGTACGGGTTCGCCCGCCTGCGCGCCCCCGGCAAGGGCTTTTTCTTCATCCTGCTGCTCTCTACCCTGATGCTGCCTTACCCGGTGACAATGGTGCCACTCTACATCATATTCTCGCGCATCGGTTGGATTAATAGCTTTTTGCCGCTAATCTTGCCCACTTTTTTCGGCAACGCCTTTTATATCTTCCTGCTGCGCCAGGCTTTCAAACAAATCCCCGCCGAGTTGGAAGATGCCGCGCGCCTGGACGGCGCCAACACCCTGCAAATGCTGCGCCATGTGGTGCTGCCGCTGGCGCGTCCGGCGTTGGCCACCGTGGCGGTGTTCACGTTTCAGGCGGCCTGGAATGATTTTCTTGCGCCGCTCATCTTCCTACACGATCAAAAAATGTATACCCTCACCCTCGGGCTCAGTTCGTTCCGCGGCGCTTATGAGGTCAATTGGGCTTATCTGATGGCCGCCTCGCTGGTGATCACGCTGCCGGTGGTGGTGCTGTTCTTCTTCACCCAGCGCGCGTTTGTGCAGGGGTTGGCACACACCGGCATGCGCGCCTGAAAATGCGAACCGCCCGGGGGTTGGATCCCGGGCGGCGCAGGGGGGAGAAGAGATAGTCTATGAAACGGGTTGCGTCTCCAGGTTAACGCCGGCCGATTCGGACGTGAGCGCGACCGCCGGGGTGTCTTCCAGATGACGGATGGCGGGGATGAACAGGCTGCCGGCGCCCAGCAGCAATGTGACCAGGCTGCCGGTCAGGAACCAGGCGCGGATGCCCAGCCATTCGGCCACCGGCGCGGCGAAGGCCAGCCCGATGGGCGACATGGCCGACGCCAGACTGGCGATCAGGGAAAAGACCCGGCCCTGCATTTCGGGGGTGATGCGGCTTTGCACGATGGCGAAGAAGGAACCGTTGACCAGCGAATTCATCGACCCCGCCAGGCCCATGCCGGCTGCCGCCAGGCTGAAGAGCGCCGCTGGGGAGAGCGCCGGCGCCAGCATGAACAATCCCATGCCGATCAATCCCAGCGCGGCGGTGTTGGTCTTGCGCTTGAACCCGCCCCAAACGCCCAGCAGTACACCGCCGGCCACCACGCCAATGCCAAACAACGATTCAAACAGACTCAGTTCCCACACACCGCCGCCATACTCCTTGGTGACCAGCAGCGGCAGCAGCGACATGGCCGGGCTGAA
>DAOUGY010000169.1:0-3375 GCA_034428975.1 Anaerolineaceae bacterium
ACCACAGGATTCACACTCGTTTTTGCTGCCTTTTGCTCCTGGATTAGCGCCCAGACGCTGAGCAAAACTGCAATGCTGATCCACACCACCAAAAGTGAGGCGGTTTGTTGAAATCCTGCCACCTCGGCCCGATGGACTCCCGTCAGGCCAGCTTCAAGCGCACGCCGTGTTCCAAATACCCATAAAGCGCTCACCAGCGAGATCCCGATCATCTGGCCCAGGGTCCGGCTGATGGAAAGCATGCCCGAAACGATGCCGAGGCGCTCCTTTGGCGCGGCGCCCATCACCGCGCTATTGTTGGGTGATTGAAAAATGCCCATGCCGCTGCCAATCGGTAGTGCGCGCAGAGCAAATTCAAATAACGATGCGTTCTGCGTGACCCCCGACACAGACCAGTACCCAACAATTAATACAAAGAGACCCAGGGTGGTCAACTTGCGGGAACCGATCCGGTCGGAAAGCGCGCCGGAAATCGGCGCGAAGATTCCAATTGCGGCCGGGTTTACCGCCATCAACAACCCTGCCGTCCGGGGCGATAGGCCCAGGATATCCTGCAAAAAGAACGGCAGCAGCAGAACCGTGCCGGCACTGGCAACAAACGTCATCAGGCCGGTTAGCAGGCTGATGCTGAACCACGCATTGTTGAAAAGCCGCAATTCCACCATCGGTTGAGCTACGCTTCGCTCGACCCACAGGAAAGCCGCCAGACCGATCAGGAAGATGCCAAACAACGCAAGGATCAGCGGCGATCCATACCCCATTTCCTGTCCCAGGGATAAGGCCAGCAACAATCCCGCCAGGCTGACGAACAATAAAATTGCACCCCAATAATCGAACTGCTGTTTTCCAGCCGGTCGGACAAAGGGAACAAACCGCAACACCATTGGGATTCCAATCAAACCCACCGGGATATTCACAAAAAAGAGCCAGTGCCAGCTCAAGCTTTCCAGAATTATTCCACCAATGGAAGGTCCGGCGATGACGCCCAACGAAACCATCACCCCGGTAATCCCAAGCGCTTTGCCGCGTTCGTCCTGTGGAAATGCCTCCGTGACGATTGCCATGCCAAGGCCCATCATCATCGAAGCCCCGATGGCCTGAAACACACGGAACCCAATCAACATGCCCACCGAACTGGCCGTGCCGCAAAGCATGGATCCAAGGATAAAAATTGAAAAGCCGGCCACGTAAAGGTGTTTTTTGCCGATCATATCGGCCAGGCGGCCCATGCTGATCATCAAAGTGGTCACCGTCAACAAATAAACTAGCACAACCCATTCAACCACAGACAAGGGTTGATTAAACGTCTTAACAAGCGTTGGCAGTGCAATGTTGACGATGCTGCCATCAATGGTAGCCAGAAATATGCCCATGGCCACAGCGGCCATGACAAACCACTTCTTGCTGTAATCGATTTCGTTGGGCATGAACCTATTTTGCTCTTCCACAGTTTGAATGAGTGGAGAATTGTAGCACAACTTCTCTGCTTGACGATCCCGTCCAACTCCATTTCTTACCGATCGCCTGTCTGCGGCTGGGGTTTTGTGGAGGCGGAGTGCTATAATCATCCCTAAGGAGCCACGATGAAAATTCTTACCCCCGAACAAGATGATGTCTTACAACGCGAGCGCGCCTTTCTCAATGATCTGAGAGTGAAACTGGCTGACATGAAAGCTGCCAGTGAAGACCTGGACACGTTGGGCCATTCGATTCGGCAACTGGATGATCTGTTCTTACTGGTCATCGTGGGAGAATTTAATTCGGGCAAGAGTGCATTCATCAATGCGCTGTTGGGGCAAAAGCTGCTGAAAGAAGGGGTTACGCCAACAACAGCTCAGATCAACATACTGCGCTTTGGCGACAGGTCCGAACAGAATCTGGTGGAACAGAACCACCAGGTGGTGTTTTTGCCAATCGATTTGCTGTCAGAAATCAGCATCGTCGATACGCCGGGAACGAACGCCGTCATCCGCGAACACGAGGAACTCACCACGCACTTCGTTCCCCGCGCTGACCTGGTGCTGTTCATCACCTCCGCCGACCGGCCTTTCACCGAGAGCGAGCGCAACTTTCTGGAACGCATCCGCAACTGGGGGAAGAAGGTCATCCTGGTCCTAAACAAGGTGGATCTCTTTCAGGATGAGGATGAATTAAACCAAGTGGTCACTTTTTTGAAGGAAAACGCATTGGCTTTGCTCGGCATCACCCCGGAAATTTTCCCGGTGAGCGCGCGCATGGCTTTGCGCGCCAAAAGCGGCGAACCGCAACTTTGGGAAGGCAGCCGATTCGGAGCACTCGAGACGTACATTCAATCTTCACTCGACCAGGCCAGCCAGGTCAAACTGAAATTTTCCAATCCACTTGGCGTTGGCATTCACCTGGTTGATAAATACTACACGGAAAATGAAGCCCAAAGGCAATTGCTGGAAGAAGACCGCAGCATGCTGCAGAATGTGGAAACGCAGCAAACTGTTTATAAAGAAGACATGCAAAAAAACTTTGCTTTTCGCATGGCGGACATCGAAAATATCTCTTTTGAGATGGAGAAGCGCGGAGACGATTTCTTTGAGGATATTTTCCGGCTCGCCCGCGTGCTCGATCTCCTAAACAGAGACCGGATTCAACAGCAATTTGAAACCCAGGTTGTTTCTGACGTCCCCCAACGCGTTGACCACAAGGTCAATGAACTGATCGATTGGCTGGTGGATTCTGATTTGCGCCAATGGAAAGCCGTCAATGATTACCTGGCAGACCGGCAGAGAGAATACAAGGACCGGATCATCGGCAAAGGGGCCAGCGACCGCTTCACGTATGACCGCAACCGGTTGCTGGATGCATTGGGCAGGGAAGCCAACCGGGTTGTGGATACCTACGATAAGCGTGTGGAATCCTCGGAGATGGCGGATAGCGCCAAGAACGCGGTTGCCGCTTCTGTGGCCGTCGAGGTCGGCGCGGTCGGTCTGGGTGCGCTCATCACCGCGTTGGCCACCACCATGGCGGCTGACGTCACCGGCGTCATCGCAGCGAGTGTCATCGCCGCGCTGGGGCTGTTTATCATTCCGGCCCGCCGACGGCAGGCGAAGAATGAACTGCATGACAAACTCGCCAAATTGCGTACGGATTTGATTCAATCGCTTCGCGCGGAGTTTGAAAAAGAAATCGAACGCAGCCTTCTGCGAATGTCTGAAGCTATTTCGCCCTACACCCGGTTCGTGCGCGCTGAGACTTCACGCTCCGACCAGGTGCAACAGGAGCTAAAAAACGCCCGCTTGGAACTGGAGAACCTGCGCTCAATCATCGCAAACTGGCAATAAAGCCTGTAAACCAGGTTTACGAGGAAAAGGCAGCGGTCGATGGATGATCCGCTGCCTTTTG
>DAOUGY010000170.1:0-1595 GCA_034428975.1 Anaerolineaceae bacterium
AGTGACATACCCTGATTGTAGCGCGAAATTGGCCTTCACCACCACCTTTGGCGGTATTTAATTACACGCAATTGCCAATCTAGTTAGGTATACGTATTGATTTATGCGTATATATTTTATATAATCAGAGCATATGAAGCAGCTTGCGCGTCTGTCCTTCATCGTCATCCTGCTTATCTCCGCCCTGGGACTCACCGGCGCGGGCGCTGCCCAATCCACTGATGAGGAATATTTCCCCGAAACCGGACACACGGTGCGCGGGGAATTTTTACGCCTGTACCGCAGCACCGAAAACGCGCTGCGCCTGTTTGGCTACCCCATCACCGACGAGTTTTACGACCCCAACGCGCATCTACAGGTGCAGTACTTCCAGAAGGCGCGCTTTGATCTGGTGCAGACTCCCGACGGCCTGCAGGCGCGCGTCGCACCGCTGGGCGAACGCCTGTACACGCCCGACGCCCCGCTGGCCGACATTGCCAAGGATGGCGGTGCCTGCCGCAGCTTCCCGCCCGGCAACCACAAGGTCTGCTATGCCTTCCTGCAATTTTACGAAAGCGATCGGCACGCCGGGCTGCTTGGCGCGCCCATTTCCGAGGTGGAAATCCGCGAAAACCGCCTGGTGCAGTACTTCCAAAACGGCCGGCTGGAATACCGCAGCGAGCGCCCCAACGGCGAGAAGGTGGTCGTCACCGATCTGGGCCGCATCTATTTCGAGCAGTTCGTCAACGACCCCAGCCTGCTGCTGCCCCACCCCCCGGCGATCATCGAACGCGAAGTGCTGCGTCTGAAGGTCTCGGCCTTTGTGCAGGAATCGCTGGTGCGCCCGCATGACCAGCAGACGCTGACCGTCATCGTGCTGGACCAGTACATGCACGCGGTGCCGGACGCGCAAGTGGCCGTCACGCTGCGCTTCCCCGACGGGCGCACCGAGTTTGTGCGCGCCACCGAGACCAATGACGACGGCGTCAGCCGCCTGACATTCACCGTCGGCGACCTGCCGTACAAAGAGATGGTGGAGATCGCCGTGGACTCGACCGGGCGCGGCGCGCAAGCCAAAGCCGCCACCTGGTTCCGAATTTGGTGGTAAACCCGATCATCATGAACAACAAACGCGGCCGTTTGGCCGCGTTTTTCTTTATGATTCAGGGGGTTCGTCCGGCACGCCATCCTCCGGCGGAAGCCCGGCCAGTTGACGATAGAAAGCCAGCACGCGCGCCCGCACAATGCTCACATCGGCGCGTTCACGCAGTTCGGCGCGATTGTGTTCGGCCGCCTGGCGGCGCAACTCGTCATGGGTCAGCGCCGTGATGACCGCCTCGGCCAGGCCTTGCGCGCTGGACGGCTCCACCAGCAGCCCGTTAACCCCCGGCGTGATCCACTCGCGCAGCGATTCGATATCACCGGCCACTGGAAAACAACCGCACGACATGGCTTCCAACAGCGAATTGGGCGTGCCGTCGTGCACGCTGATCGAAACGGTCACCTGCGCGCGCAAAAAATACTGCCACAGCTCATCCTGCGGCAAAAACGGCAGCAGGCGCACGGCATGCTGCAAACGGTAACGCTCCACCCACTGCAGCGCCTCGGGCTGACCC
>DAOUGY010000171.1:0-16881 GCA_034428975.1 Anaerolineaceae bacterium
ATGTACGAAGAACTGTTGGGGCGCGTGCCGATCTTTCTGTTGCAATCGGATTGGATCCTGCGCTCTTTTGTCGATCAGGCGCACCCCAGCGGCGTGTACGAATTTGGCAAACGGTTTTTGGATGTGCTGGGCGGCCTGGTGGGCACAATCGTTGTCATGGCGTTGTTCCCGTTCATCTCCCTGCTGATCCTGGTCGACAGCGGCCTGCCGGTACTGTTCACCCAGAAACGGGTGGGAAAAAACGGCAAGGTGTACACCATCATCAAATTCCGCACCATGCGCAACGATCCCGGCGGTGAAGCACGCATGACCACCACCAACGACGAGCGCATCACGCGCGTCGGGCGGTTCTTGCGCAAGAGCCACCTGGATGAGCTGCTGCAATTTATCAATGTGCTGCGCGGCGAGATGAGTCTGGTTGGTCCGCGCCCCGAGCAGCCCGAGCTGGTGCAGCACTTTCAGGAGCGCATCCCGTTTTATCGCGCGCGCCTGTTCATGAAACCGGGCATCACCGGTTGGGCGCAAGTCAACCAACCCGTGGTGACCAACATCGAAGAAACGGGCATCAAATTGGAATACGATTTGTATTACATCAAGCGCCGCAATCTGTTTTTGGATATTTCGATCATTTTGCGCACGATCGGCACCGTGATCGGTCTGCGAGGGCTGTAGCATGAAAGCCAAAGTGGCCATTCGCAACCGCTTTTTCTTCATCGGCGATCTGGTACTGATTGTCGTTTCGGTGTTGGGCAGTTATTCGCTGCGCCTGGAGTGGGGTGCGGCTTTTCTACAATATCTGCCATCTGCGTACTGGATGATCGGCACAGCCCTGGTGATTAAACCGGCTGTGTATTACTTCTTTGGACTGTACCGGCGTATGTGGGTGTACGCCAGCGTGAAGGAACTGCGCCTGGTGGCGACCGCGGTGACGACCGCTTCGGTGCTGGTGTCACTGGCGATGGTTGGGCTGTTCACCATGGGCGTGTTTTACGGTCTGCCGCGTTCGGTGCTGGTGATCGACTGGCTGTTTTCGCTGCTGATGGTCGGCGGGCTGCGCTTTGCCATGCGCGTGCTGGCTGAATCACAGAACCAGCCGGCGCGCCTGACCGGCGTGAGCCGGCGCGTGCTGGTGGCCGGTGCAGGCGATGCCGGAGCGCTGGTGGTGCGCGAATTGCAGAAGAATCCACAACTCAATCTGACTCCGGTCGGATTCCTGGATGATAACCCCACCAAACAGAAGCAGCAGATCCACGGCATCCCGGTGGTGGGCACGCTGAACGAACTGGCCCACGTGCTGGACCATCAGCATGTCGACGAGGTGATCATCGCCATTCCCAGCGCGCCGGGGCGAATCATCCGCCTGGTTTCGGATGTTTGCCGCCTGAAGGGCGTGCCGTTTCGTACCATGCCGGGCATTTATGAGCTGTTGGGCGGTAAGGTGAGCATCACGCGCCTGCGCGAAGTGGACATCACCGACTTGCTGCGGCGCGAACCGGCCCACATTCAAAATGATTTAATCGGCGGAACGCTGACCGGGCGTGTGGTGCTGGTGACCGGCGCCGGCGGCTCGATTGGCCGTGAGCTATGCCGGCAAATTGCCCGCTGGGGGCCGCAGGAAATGCTCTTGCTGGGGCATGGTGAAAACAGTATTTTCGACACGCTCATGGAACTTCAGGAAAGCTTCCCCGGGCTGATGTTGCACCCGATCATCGCGGACGTGCGCGATGCGCAGCGCATCAGCAGCCTGTTTGAACGTCACCGCCCGGAGATCGTTTTCCACGCCGCGGCGCACAAGCACGTGCCTTTGATGGAACTGAACGTGCCCGAAGCAGTGACCAACAATGTGGTCGGTACAGCCAATGTGGTACAGGCCGCGCTGGATCACGGCGTGCAGCGCCTGGTGATGATCTCCACCGACAAGGCGATCAACCCGGCCAATATCATGGGCGCCACCAAGCGCATCGCCGAAATGATTGTGCTGGATGCCGCCAAACGTTCCGGGCGGGCTTTTTCGGTGGTGCGCTTTGGCAATGTGCTGGGCAGCCGCGGCAGCGTGGTGCCAATTTTCAAGCGGCAAATTGCGCGGGGTGGGCCGGTGACGGTGACGCATCCTGACATGCGCCGGTATTTTATGACCATCCCTGAAGCGGTGCATTTGGTGTTGCAAGCTGCCGGAATGAACAAAGGCGGCGAGACCTTTGTGCTCAACATGGGCCAGCAGGTGCGCATCCTCGACCTGGCGGAAGATCTGATCCGCTTGTCCGGGCTGGAACCGGGCAAGGATGTCGAGATTGTCTTCAGCGGCGTGCGCCCCGGCGAGAAATTGAGCGAGGAACTGTGGACCGAAGGCGATACGTTCCTGCGCACCGATCACCCGGATATCTATCGCCTGAACAGCAACGAAGACCTGCAAGGCGTGACGTTGGGTGAAGCGGTGGACGAACTGGAGCGCCTGGCACGGGAAGGCGCCGCGCCGCAAATCGCCGAATTCATGGATATGCACATCCCCGGTTCGACCGTGCGCTCGACGCCCCCGCCGGACATCAACTCCATCGACTGATGACACGTTTGAATTTATCCGCATGGAACGACTTTTTGGCGCAGCACCCGCAGGCGCACTTGCTGCAAACCGGCGCCTGGGGGGAGCTGAAACAGCCGTTCGGCTGGCAGCCGGAACGTGTGCGCGCGGGCAATAGCGGCGCGCAGGTGCTCTTCCGGCGCCTGCCATTGGGCCTGACCATCGCTTATATTCCCTGGGGACCGGTGGGTGAGGATTGGGCGGCGCTCTGGCCGGAGGTGGATGCGCTCTGCCGCCAGAAAAACGCTATTTTCCTGAAAATTGAACCGGATGCGTGGGAAGGCGACCCAGCTCTGGAGGCACGATTGCCGCACGGGGCGCTTCCAGCGGCGCCAATCCAACCACGCCGTACCGTGCTGGTGGACCTGCGGGGCACGGAAGACGACATTCTGGCGCGCATGAAACAAAAGACCCGTTACAACATTCACCTGGCGGCTCGTAAAGAGGTTGAGGTGCGTGTATCCGACGATCTGGATGCGTTTTATGCGCTGATGCAGACCACCGGCGAGCGCGACGGTTTCGGTGTACACAGCAAAGCCTATTACGAACGGGCGATACGTCTGTTCGCCCCCAACGGCTCCGGGCTGATTTTGCAAGCCGAATATGCCGGGCAGCCGCTGGCGGCATTGATGTTGTTCATGCGCGGCGAGCGGGCCTGGTATTTATACGGGGCCTCCAACGACCTGGAACGCAACCGCATGCCGGCGTACCGGCTGCAATGGGAAGCCATGCGCATCGCGCGCGAGCGTGGTTGCCGCACTTATGACCTGTGGGGCGTGCCCGACGAGGACGAGGAGACGCTGGAAGCGCAGTTCACCGGGCGCAATGACGGGTTGTGGGGCGTGTACCGCTTCAAACGCGGCTTCGGCGGGCGGTTGATGCGCTCGGCGGGCGCCTGGGATCGCGTCTACCAGCCGCTGCTTTATCGCGCTTACCGCTGGCTGTTGCGCCGGCGCGGCGCGACGGGAGGCGCACCATGAGCCTGCACTGCCTGCAATGCGGCGCACCGCTGGAAACCCGCGAATTGGACGGGCGCGAGCGCGAGGTGTGCCCGGCCTGCGGCTGGGTGTACTACCGCCAGTTGAAATTGAGCGTCACGGCGCGCGTGCTGCAGGAAGGCCGCCTGCTGATGGTGCAGCGCGGGATATCACCGTGGTACGGCACGTGGCAGATGCCCTCGGGTTATGTGGAAGCTGACGAAGACCCGGCCCGCGCTGCCGAGCGCGAAGCCTGGGAGGAAACCGGCCTGCGCGTGCAGGCGCAGCGCTTGCTGGGCGTTTACCCCTACGAAGACCCGCGCGGCAACGGCGTGATGTTAATGTACGACTGCCGGGTGATTGGCGGGGCGGTGCAAGCGGGGGTGGAATCGCTGCAAGCGGACTTTTTTGGCGCGGCCGATGCGGTGCGGCGCGAATTTGCCGGAGAGGCCAGCCGACGGCAGGTGCTGGACTGGTTGGACGAGGAAAAATTGTGAGCATGGACGCGCGCGAATGGAACGCCAAAATTGCCGCTCTTCCGGCGGCGCACATTCTGCAATCCTGGGAATGGGGTCAGTTCAAACGCGCCACAGGCTGGAGCGCCATCCCGCTCACATGGGAAGGCGCCGCGGCGCTGGTGCTGGAACGCCGCCTGACCCTGCGCGGACTGGACAGCGGCCTGTGCGTGCTGTATGTGCCGCGCGGCCCGCTGCTGGACTGGTCGGATACGGCGCTGCGTGAGCGCGTGCTGGACGATTTGCAGGCGCTGGCCAAACAGCGCGGCGCGATTCAGATGAAAATTGACCCGGAAGTAATCCTGGGGCGGGGCGTTCCGGGCACGGAGGGGGCGAGTGAAGATGCTGTCGGGCAGGCGGTGCAAGACAGTCTGCGGCGGCGCGGCTGGGTGTTTTCGGGCGAGCAAATCCAATTTCGCAATACCGCCTGGCTGGATTTGAGCGGCAGCGAAGAGGCCTGGCTGGCGCGTATGAAGCAAAAGGGGCGCTACAACGTGCGCCTGGCCGCCCGCAAGGGCGTACAGGTGCGTCGCGGCACGCTTGAGGATCTGCCCATGCTTTACGCACTGTATGCCGCGACCTCGGTGCGCGATGGCTTTGTGATTCGCTCGCAATCCTATTACACCGCACTGTGGGACCGGTTCATGCAAGCCGGCATGGCCACGCCGTTGATCGCCGAGGTCGAAGGGCAGATGGTGGCGGCGGTGGTCATCTTTCACTTCGCCGGGCGGGCCTGGTACCTGCATGGCATGTCGCGCGAAGCGCACCGCGACAAAATGCCCAACCATTTGCTGCAATGGCAGGCCATGCGCCTGGCCCGCGAAAAGGGCTGCACGCTGTACGATTTGTGGGGCGCGCCGGATGTGTTCGACGAGAGCGATTCGATGTGGGGCGTGTTCCGTTTTAAAGAATCGCTGGGCGGGCAGGTGGTGCGCACGCTGGGCGCGTGGGATTATGCCCCCCGCCCACTGTTGTATACACTGTACACGCGCATTCTGCCGCGCGTGCTGGATATCATGCGGCGGCGCGGCAAAGCGCGCACGCAACACGAGGTGAGCCTGTGAACCTTCCCCGCCTGCGGATTGCTCAATTGCCTACCCCGGTCGAACCATTGGCGCGCCTGTCGGCGGCGCTGGGCGGCCCGGCGCTGTGGGTCAAGCGCGACGACCAGACCGGCGTGGCGCTGGGCGGCAACAAGGTGCGTAAACTGGAATTCTGCATGGCCGAGGCGCGCGCCAACGGGGCGCGCACTTTGGTGACGGTGGGTGGAATCCAATCCAATCACTGCCGGCAAACCGCCGCGCTGGCGGCCCGCTTTGGCCTGGATTGCATTCTGGTGCTGAGCGGCGACGAGCCGCCGGTGGCCAACGGCAACCTTCTGCTGGACCAATTGTTTGGCGCGGAAATTTTGTGGACGATGCGCTCCGAACGGGACGCAGCCTTGAAGCGCGCCTTTGACGAGGCCTGGGCGGCCGGCCGGCGACCGTACCTGATTCCCCTGGGCGCGTCCACGCCGGTGGGCTCGCTGGGCTATGCCCTGGCGATGGAGGAGTTAATCGCGCAGGCCGACCAGGTGCGCCCGGATTGGATTGTGGTGGCATCGTCATCGGGCGGCACGCAGGCCGGGCTGGTGCTGGGCGCGCGCCGCGCCGGCTGGCCGGGCACAGTTTTGGGCATCAGCATTGACCATGCGCAGCGCGAATTGCAGGAGACGGTGGCGCGGCTGGCAACCGAAGCTTCGGACCGCGGCGGTGAGCGCATCGTTTTCCGGCCGGAGGAGATTCAGGTCAACGCTGACTATCTGGGCGGCGGGTATGCCGTGATGGGAGAGGCGGAAGCCGAAGCCATCCGACTGTTTGCACGTTATGAGGGCCTGCTGCTTGATCCGGTTTACACCGGGCGCGCCGCGGCCGGACTGATCGACCTGATTCGCAAGAATATGTTTCGCCGGGGCGAGACGGTGCTGTTCTGGCATACCGGTGGCACACCCGCACTGTTTGCCGATCCGTATGCCGGGTTGTTAAGCGCTTGACGAACGGGAAAAATGAAACGGGCGAACCGCACAGGTTCGCCCGTTTTGTGTTCATGGGGGACGAATCAGGGTTGCAGAGGGGCCGGGCGCCAGGCGGCGCCAAATTCCCAGGCGGGGTCCTTGGTCAGGCGCACGCGATTGCCGCCGTCCACGTCCATCAAATAGATGTCGTGATTGTTGCCGTCCGGCCAGCTTTCAAAGGCCAACCAGCGACCGTCGGGCGAAATGGTCACCTCGGCCACTGGGCCGAGTGACCCGCTGCCCGTGCCGGGCACATCATACTCGCGAGTGGTTTCGCGGTCGTCAAAATAACGGCGCACCAGCCAGGGTGGGGTGGATTTTATCGATTGAATCTGGGTGTAGAACATCGACAGGCCGTCGGGGTACCATACCGGCCACTGATTGACCACCTCGCCGCTTTGGGTGAACTGCCAGGCAGGTTGACCGTTGGTGGGCAAGATCCAGATCTGTGTGCTCGGGCCCATGCGCGCCACCGCCAGATTCTTTCCGCTGGGATCCCAGGCGGGTTGGCGGTCGCCAAAACGTGATTCGGACAGCTCCTCAATGGCGCCGTCACCCAGATTGACCATGAAGATGTGCGGCACCGGCGATCGCAGAGAGGTGAAGGCGATGGCGCTGCCATCCGGCGACCAGGCCGGGTCGTAATCGCCCTCGATCGAGGAGTTGGGCATCTCGCGCAGGTTGCTGGAATAATTGCCATCCCAATCCATGATGTAGATTTTCGCTTCAGGGTAGCTTTCAGCTTTGAGGCGGCAGGGGGAGATGAAGGCAATTTGCTTGCCGTCCGGCGACCAGGCCGGTTGGCAGGCGCCTTCGGGCATATCGCTGACCTGTTTGGGCGCGCCGCCCAACGGATCGATCACCCAGATCTGGAAGGTGTTGTTCATGCGGTTGGAGGCAAAAGCGATCTGCCCCGGTCCGCCGCCGATGGGCGTGGCCTGCGGGTCGGGGGCGGGGGTATTGGTGGGGGTGGGCGTGGCGGCTTCCAGGGTGGGGTTGACGATCACCGGGCTGGTGGGTGTGCCGGTGGCGAGCAGAGTGGGCGTTTGGCTGGGCGCAGGCAGGCTCGCTGTGGGGCCGGGCGGGAGAGTTTGCGTGGCCGGCAGCGCCGGGGCAACGGCCCGCGCGCGCTGAATCAGCGCGTTGGCTGCGCCCGGTTGGAAGTACACAAACGCACCGGCCATGGCAGCCAGCAGCGTCAGCAGGGTGAAGACCGACAGTCGGGCGATGCGGGCATTGCGCTGCTTGCGGCGGCGAATCTGGCTGGCGGAGGTACGCCGGCGCTCGCCGTTGGAGCGTTCAACCAGAGCCGGCTCGGAGCGCGGTTCGGATTCGGGCGGCGGGGGCGGCGGCGGGGTGACGCGAATGCTGCGTGGCGCAAGGTGAGTCATTTCGCCGGCGGCGAGTAGATCCTTCTTAAATTCCTCGGCCGTCTGATACCGTTCGTCGGGATCAACGGCCAGCGCTTTTTCGATCACCGTGGCCAGTTTTTTGCTGACGTACGGCTGCAACAGGCGCAGCGGGGTTAGCTCTTCCTTGCCGGTGGCGCGTGCCAGGCCGTCTTCGGGGATGGTTCCGGTCAACGCGGCGTAGAGGGTGGCGGCCAGCGAGTAGATATCAGAGCGCGGGTCGGTGCGTGCCGTGCCGTATTGTTCGGGCGGGGAGTAACCGGGCGTCATGGCGCGCGCGCCGGTGGTGGTGGCCTGCGACCCGGAGCCTTCGATGACCTTGACCAGCCCGAAATCCACCAGAATCACTTCGCCTTCCGGGGTGATTTTGATATTGCCGGGCTTGATATCTCGGTGGACAATTTGCGGGCGGCGGGTGTGCAGGTAGGTGAGCGCATCACAAATGGCGGCGCCCATCATCACCACATCGCGGGCGGGCACGCAATCCATGCGCTCCAGGCGCTGGCGCAGGTCCTCGCCTTCGATGTAATCCATGATCAGGTACTGTCCCTGGGTGGGGATGGCGAAATAGTCGGCCACGCGCGGCAGACTGGGGTGGCGCATGCCGGCCAGCACCACCGCTTCGCGCTGGAACTGGCGGGCGTATTCTTCGGTAAGGAAGAGATTTTCTTTGACGGCAACCGGGATTTCGAGGACTTCGTCGAAGGCGCGATACACAGCGCCCATTCCGCCTTGAGCGAGAATGGTCTGGATTCGGTAGCGGTTGTTGAGCAGTGTATTGGTTGACAGCGTCATATCACGGCCTGCAAACAAGCTATTTAAGATTGTACTCGACAGTCAGGGATAACGCAACGCGAAAGCGAATCTCTCAACGAGTTGGCAATTTTGTTACTTTCATCCTCGCCATGAGGCTCATGCTATAATCGGGAATGTAATCACGGGAACACAATCAACCTCATGGACCTGAACCTCGACATTCAAGCTGCGGTCAAAGCCGCATTTTATCTTTCGCTGGCCGGTGTGCTGATCAGCGTGTTACTGGGCATCCGTTCCATCCGATCCGGTCGCCACCTGGAATACTTCCGCAAGCGGCGCGAATTGATGGTGCGCGGCTGGCGTTTGTTGTTTGCCGCAGTTGTTTTGGTGGGCGCGGCCTTTTTCTTTAACCGCTTTGCCGAACCGCTGGCCTATACCATATACCCGCCGTCGCCGACGGTGACCCAAACCCCGACGATCACACAGACGCCGACCATCACGCAGACCCCCACAATCACGCTGACGCCGACCATCACGCTCACGCCGGCGGTGACCAATACGCCCATATTGCCGCCCAACCTGATCGCCACGCAGGAGTTCACCCCCGAACCGAACGACACAGCGTTGATCAGCGCGCTGACCTTTGCCCGCAAGCTGGATGAGTTCAACCTGCCGGTGGACCCCGCGACGGAGTTCGACAATCCGATTGAGGTGTTGTACGGGGCGTTCTCGTTTGACCAGGTGCCCAACGGCGTGTTGTGGAGCGCTCTGTGGTACCGCGCCGGTGAGCTGGTGTGCGTTGAATCGGCGCCCTGGGCGGGCGGTTCCGGCGGTTATGGGTACACCGAGTGCGCCAACCCGAAGGGCGGCTGGGTGCCGGGGCCATACGAAGTGCAGATCTTCATCGGCACCACCTGGAAGAACAGCGGGTATTTCACCATTCTGGGGGTTGTGCCGCCCACTCCGACGCCAACGTTTACGCCGTCGCTCTCGCCGACCATCACCACCACCCCGACGATCACGCCGACCCGAACGCTGCGCCCGACGTTGACCTTCACCGTCACCTGGACGCCGCGCCCGACCTTGACCCCCAGCCACACACCGACGCCGACGATGACGCGCCGCCCGACGGCCACCAACACGCCGACACCGAAGTAGCCGGTCGAATCGATTCTCAATCTGTCCGGGCTAACATCGCACGATTTGGGCGATGGGCACTCCCAAATCACAATCCGAGATCCTGTTGAGGTGATATGTTTCGCGAGATGAGACGAATCAAACAGCTTTTACCCCGGCAGGAGACCGAACGCATCCTCGAGACAGGGATTGTTGGGGTGTTGGGCGTGGCTGGAGACGATGATTATCCGTACACGCTGCCGGTGAACTTTGTGTATGAAAATGAGAAGATTTATTTTCACAGCGCCGTGACCGGGCACAAACTGGACGCCATTCAACGAAACAACAAGGTGTCCTTCTGCATCATCGATCAGGATCAGGTGGTTCCCGAAAAATTTACATCCTATTTTCGAAGCGTTATCGCGTTTGGAAAAGCCAGACTTGTGACCGATGACTCGGTCAAATACCATGCGCTGGAATTGCTGGCGCGCAAGTATTCACCAGGATTGGAAAAAGAAGGCGCGGAGGAGATCCGCAGCGCCTGGAACCGGCTGAGTGTGGTGGAGATCGATATCGAGCATGTGACCGGCAAAGAAGCGATTGAGCTGGTTCAGGCGCGAAACGCCTGACTTTGCCAGGCAGGATGGATTAAGTCGGCATTTGACCCATTCGCCGGCCCCGGATCCTGGACAATAAAAAGCGCCCGGTTGAACCGCCCAAGAAGGCGGCGCTCAGCCAGGCGCTTGTTGATTCTCGCACATTGTCTAGATGCGCCCCAGTCCCTCGTCGCGCACCAGTTCTACGGCAATTTGCGCCGCCAGGCGGGCATTGTTGCGCAGCAGCGCCAGGTTGGCGTGCTGGCTCACCCCACCAGACAGCTCGCTGACGCGCCCCAGCAAGAAGGGCGTCACTTTGGCGCCGGTGATGTGGCGGGCTTCGGCTTCGGCCACGGCCTTCTGAATGATGTCTTCCAGCTCGCCGTCGGGCACGGCGGCTTCGGCGGGCGGCGGCTGAACCACCAGCAGCGCGCTCTGCACGCCCAATTGCCACTGCGCATGGGCAATGGTGGCGATTTCGGCGGGTGAATCCACCGAGACATTGACCGGCAGCCCGCTGCGCCGCGAGAAAAAGGCGGGGAATTCGTCGGTTTGATAGCCGATGACAGCCACACCGGTGGTTTCCAGATATTCAAGCGTGTTGGGCAGGTCCAGGATCGATTTGGCCCCGGCGCAAACCACCACCATGGGCGTGCGGCCCAGTTCCGGAAGGTCGGCGGAGATGTCAAACGGGGCGTTGCGATGCACGCCGCCGATGCCGCCGGTGGCGAAAACCTTCAACCCGGCGGTGTGCGCGGTGATGAGCGTGCCGGCAACGGTGGTGCCGCCCCATTCGCGGCGCGCCAGGGCGATGGCCAGATCGCGGCGGCTGACTTTGCGCACGTGGTCCTGATAGGCCAGCGTTTCCAGCTCTTCGGGCGTCAGGCCGACGTGAATGCGCCCGTCGATCAACGCGATGGTGGCGGGGGTGGCACCGTTGGCGCGCACTTCCGCTTCCAGATCGCGCGCCAGCCCCAAATTCTGCGGGCGCGGCAGACCGTGGGTGATGACAGTGGATTCAAGCGCCACCAGGGCGTGACGGGTCGGATCAAGGGGCGCCACTTCAGGGCCAAATACATAGAGGGGATTGGGTTTTTTCATGTCAAATCACCAGTTGATCGTAGAGTTTTTCCACCGAAAGATCCGGCACGACGGTGCCGGTGGAACGCAAGGTGAGCGACGCTGCCGAGATGCCCAGGCGTACGGCTTCGTCCAACTCGACATCATTGAGCAGGCCAAAAATCAGCGAGGCGGTCAGGGCGTCGCCGGCGCCGGTGGGGGCCACGATGGTGGTATGGATGGCAGGGATGTGCCCGTTGGTTTGCGAGGTGGCGTAGCACACGCCAAATTCGGCCAGCGGGATGACCACGGTTTTCGCGCCGCGCGCCAGCAGCAGCCGTGCGGCCTGCAGGGCGGTCTCATAGCCGGTGACGGGGAAGGCATCCTCGCACAGGCGGGCGGCTTCGCCGCTGTTGGCGGTGAGCAGATGAATTTGTTTGAGGTGAGGGACCAGCCTGGGGGCCAGGTTGCGCGTGGTGGCGTCGGCGCAGACCGGCGTGCCGGCTTTGGCGGCCAGGGAGAAGACGGTTTTGAGGGCCTGCGGCGAGAGATTGGCATCCACAAAAACCAGATCGGCTTGCTCGAAGAGATCGGCATGCTCGCGCAGATGGGCGGATTTAATCTGTCCGAGGATGCGGGTATCGTCGAGGGCAAACTGCAAATGCCCGTCGCTGTTCAACACCGCCAGGTAGCTGGCGGTGGTCAGATCGGGCCGCACCAGGCTGGCGCTGGTATCGATGCCGTCGCGGGCGGCCTCCTCCAACAGCGCTTTGCCGTGTAAATCGCCGCCGACAACGGTGATGAGGTCAACATCCACGCCCAGATGCGCCAGATTCTCGGCCACATTGCGCGCCACACCGCCAAACGAAGGCCGCACTTCGGCCGGGTTGGATATGCCGGGCTGTGGGGCATCGATGAGCCGGCCGATCATATCCAGACCGGCAGCGCCAATCACCAGAACACGGTGCGAAGGCGGTCGCTGTTTCTTGGGCATTTCGCTCCTTCCAGGCAAATCCAGGGCAGCAAATGATTGAAATCCAGGGTGCATCCATTGTAACCCATTCCGACCGGATTGGGCATGCGAAGTACGGCGCTGCGAGATGTGGGCGGCAGAGGCAATCGGCATTTGGGCGATGTGATAGAATTAACCGGCATCGAAGAAGGGAGAAAGCATTCATGCTGCGTTCGATATTCATCGGCCTTTCCAAAGCTCAGTGGGCCAACCGACTGATCACCGGCTGGGGCTTTGCGCGGCATGCCGCTGGGCGCTTTGTCGCCGGCGAGACGCGCGAAGCGGCGGTGGAAGCGGTGCGCGGGCTCAACGCGCGCGGCATTCGCGCCACGTTGGACTTTCTGGGCGAAAACACCACCCGCCCCGAGGACGCCCGGCATGCCGCCGAACAGATCATCCTCATGCTGGAGGTCATTCAGCAAGCCGGGGTGAGCGCGAACGTTTCCATCAAGCTCTCACAAATTGGTTTGAATCTGGACGGCGAATACTGTCGCGAAAACCTGCGTCGAATATTGGAAAAGGCGCGCGATCTGGGTAACTTTGTGCGCATAGACATGGAAGATGCCGCGGTGACCGAAAAAACGCTGGGCCATTACGAATGGGCGCGCGAAAACGGCTTTGACGCGGTTGGAATTGTGATTCAGTCCTATTTGTACCGCAGCGAGGCCGACATCCGCCGGCTGATGCAGGGCGGCGGACGCGTGCGGCTGTGCAAGGGCGCATATCAAGAACCGGCCGAAGTGGCCTTTCCCAAAAAAGCCGATGTTGATCGCAATTACGACCATCTGGTGGACTTGCTGCTGGACGGCGCGCGGCAAGCCGGCGCCCCGGTGGCCAGCGCGGACGGCCGTATTCCGCCCATTCCAGCCATTGCCAGCCACGACGAACTGCGCATCCGGCACGCCAGGAAGCAAGCCGCGACCCTGGGACTGCCCAAAACGGCGCTGGAATTTCAAATGCTGTACGGTATCCGGCGCGATTTACAGGAAACTCTGGCTGCCGAAGGGTACCCGGTGCGCGTGTATGTGCCGTACGGTACGCACTGGTATCCGTACTTCATGCGCCGCCTGGCCGAGCGGCCGGCCAATGTGTGGTTCTTCCTGTCCAACTTCTTCCGGAAATGAACCTGAATGGATGATTTGACCCACTCGCACGATCTGCCGCTGGCACTGGTCACCGGTGCGGCGCACCGCCTGGGGCGCGAAATTGCCCTGGGCCTGGCCCGCGCAGGGTACGCGATTGGGCTGCACTATCATCACGCCAAAGCGCAAGCGCAGCGCACCGCCGACGGGCTGACCGGCGAGACCGGGCGGCCGGCCTATCTGCTGCAGGCCGACTTGACCGCGCCGGAAGCGATTGATCGCATGTTTGCCGATGTGGAGCGTCTGCCGCACCCACTGCGCGTGCTGGTCAATTCGGCCGGGGTGATGACGCGCGGCCGGGTAGACGAATTGAGCGTGGCGGAGTGGGACGCCACCCTGGCGCTCAACCTGCGCGCGCCCTGGCTGTGCGCCAGAGCTGCGGCGGTGCGCATGACGGACGGCGGGGTGATCGTCAACATCAGCGATGCCGGCGCCGGGCGGGCCTGGACGGGTTTCGCGGCCTATAATGTGAGCAAGGCCGGGTTGGACGCCTTGACGCGTATTCTGGCGCGTTCGTTTGCGCCGCGCGTGCGCGTGGCGGCGGTGGCGCCAGGGTTGGTGCTGCCTGCCGAGGGCATGCCGCCGGAGGAATGGGATCGGCTGGTGCGGCGGTTGCCGCTGCAAAAACCGGCCGCGGTGCGATCGGTGGTGAACGCGGTGCTGTTCATCGTTCAAAACGAGGATATCACCGGAAGTACGCTGGTCATTGATGACGGGTATCAGTTGGCGTAAAATTGGGAGAAGCATGAACACAGCCCCATCCCCCCTTCGAACTATTCTGACCGCCGCGCGTCCCTGGTCGCTGCTGGCGGCCGCGTTGATGTATGTTTTGGGCGGAGGTATTGCCCATTTTCTGGGCGTGGTTCTGGATTGGACGGTATTCTGGTTGGGATTGGCCACCGTGGTCTTATTGATGGCCGGAAGCCGCCTGCTGCGAGCCTATTACGATATTCAACTGGCTCCCATCCAGCGCCGGCGCGAAGAACAGCGCCGCCTGGGGCTGACCCAGTTGCAGGCGGCGGTGACCCTGCTGGCGGTAGGCGCCGCGCTGACCGTCCTGCTGATTATTCAGGGCAGCGTCAACCTCACAACGTATGTTTTTCTGGGGCTTGCCTTCCTGCTGGCGTTTTTCTACGGCGTGCCGCCGCTGCGGCTGGCCTCGTCGGGATACGGTGAGTTGAGCAGCGCGCTGCTGATTACCAATTTGGTCCCTGCGCTGGCTTTCCTGTTCCAGACCGGCAGCGTCCACCGCTTGCTGGTGATGACCACCTTTCCGCTCACCGCGCTGTATCTGGCCATGACGCTGGCGCAGTCGCTGGAGCATTATTATGCCGATATCAAAGAGGGCAACGGCAACCTGATGACGCGCATGGGATGGCAATCTGGGATGAACCTGCACAACCTGCTCGTACCGGGCGCGTTTTTGCTGCTGGGCGTGGCGGCCCTGCTGGGCATGCCCTGGTCGTTGACCTGGCCGCCACTGCTGACCTTGCCGCTGGCGGGTTTTCAGGTCTGGCAGATGGTGCAGTTGATGTCCGGCGGGAAGACCCGCTGGCGTCTGTTGAACCTGACCGCGGCGGCCACCTTTGTCATTGCAGCCTACCTCATCAGCCTGGCGCTGTGGACGTGAACCCATGCCTGAGTTTCTAGAATTATTGCCCCCCGAAGATGCTCTGAACCACTGGCTGACACACATCCTCCCCGGACCGCTGGGGGTGGAACGCGTACCCACAGCCGACGCACTGGAGCGGGTGACCGCTGCCGGGATACGATCACCGGAAGCGCTGCCGGCGTTTGATCGTTCCACGGTGGACGGGTATGCGGTGCGCGCCGCCGACACGCACGGCGCCAGCGACAGCCTGCCGGGTTACCTGACGGTCATCGGCGAGGTGCCGATGGGCGGACGGCCGGAATTTACGGTCGGGCCGGGTACCGCCGCGCTGATTCACACCGGCGGGATGCTGCCGCCAGGCGCGGACGCGGTCGTAATGCTGGAATACACCCAACCGTCGCGCCCCGGTGAGATTGAAGTGCTGCGCGCCGCGGCATCGGCGGAAAACATTTTACAGTCTGGCGAAGACGTGCGCCCCGGAGAAGAGATTCTGCCGGCGGGCCGGCGGCTGCGTCCGGCGGAGATTGGCGGTTTGATGGCGCTGGGCATTGGCCAGGTGCCGGTGGCGCGCCGCCCGCGCGTGGGCATCCTGTCCAGCGGGGATGAGGTCATTCCACCCGAGCAAACACCCAGCCCCGGTCAGGTGCGCGATATCAACAGCTATGCTCTGGCCGCGCTGGTGCAGCGCGCCGGCGGGCTGCCTCAGCGGCTGGGCATTGTGCCGGACCGCGCCGAGGCACTGCGCGAACGCGTGCGCGCCGCGCTGGATGAGAACGACATGGTGGTCATCACGGCCGGGTCGTCGGCTTCGACACGCGACCTGACCGCCGCGGTTCTGGATGCGATGGGGAAGCCGGGCGTGCTGGTTCACGGAGTCAATGTGCGGCCCGGCAAGCCAACCATTTTGGCGGCCTGCGACGGAAAGCCCGCCGTGGGCCTGCCGGGCAACCCGGTCAGCGCGCTGGTCATTGCCGGCTTGTTTGTTGTGCCGATGATTGAACAGCTGTTGGGCATGCCGTCGATGCGCCCGCGTGCCGCGCTGCAGGCGCGCCTGACGATTAATCTGTCGTCGCAGGCCGGGCGCGAGGATTGGGTACCGGTGAGCCTGACGCACGGCCCGCAAGGCTGGCAGGCCGAACCGATTTTTTACAAAAGCAACCTGATCTTCTCGCTGGCGCGCGCCGACGGGTTGTTGAAGATTCCGGCGGACGCCAACGGTCTGGCGGCCGGAGAAACCGTATGGGTAACCCTTTTATGAGTCAACCGCAAACGATGAATGGTCGAGTGAAACGTACGGCGCTGTTGGCGCTCAGCCTCGTGGCGCTGATTCTCAGCGCCGGGTGCCTGGGCAGCGTTGCCGCCCAGCCGGATCCCTCTGCGCCAACCAGTGTGGCCGCCACGCTGACGGCCTTCCTATCGGCCACGCCAACGACCACCCCGCCGCCCAGCGCCACCCCCGAGCCGAGCGCGACGCCCACGCAGACCTTTACCCCCTCGCCGTCGCCCACGCCCACCTGGGCGTATTCACCGGCGGGCGAGATTACCGCGCCGATATTGCTCTATCACCACATCGCCGAAACCAAGAACCCCAATCGTTACTACGTGCCGCCGGCGACCTTTGCCGAACAGATGCGCTGGTTGTTTGAAAACGGCTATACCGCGCTCACGCTCACGCAACTGACGGACGTCATCCGGCGCGGCGGTGACCTGCCGGCACGCCCGGTGGTGATCACCTTTGACGACGGCGATGCAGATGTGTACCAGAACGCCTTCCCCATCATGCGGCAATATGGCTTCGTAGGCGTGTTTTACCTGGTCGCCAATCGCATGAACGGGCAGGACGTGGTGCCGAATGACGCTTTGCGCGAAATGGCCGCGGCCGGTTGGGAAATGGGTAGTCACAGCAACTCGCACGTTGACCTGACGGAGGATCACGACCTGCTGCCGGTTGAGGTGTTCGGATCCAAAAAAGCGCTGGAAGACGCGCTGGGCGTGGCGATCCAATCGTTTGCCTATCCGTTTGGCGCGATTGACCCCTCGGTGGCCAATGCAGTAG
>DAOUGY010000172.1:0-3361 GCA_034428975.1 Anaerolineaceae bacterium
ATGGGTTGAATTTTACTCCATCGCTGACTTTTGCGGGACTGTATTATAATAACTGCATGATCGAACTGACAATCCCCGGCCGGGGGGTGGTGCAGCTGGAGCACCTGGTTTGCGACGTGAACGGCACGCTGGCCCTCGACGGCCGCCTGCTGGACGGCCTGGCGCGCACGCTGACCGCTCTGCGTGACCGCCTGACGCTGCACCTGGTCACCGCGGATACGCACGGCCGCCAGGCGCTGATCGATCAGCAGCTGAACCTGCACGCCGAACGGCTGCAACCCGGCGACGAAGCCGCCCAAAAAGCCGCCTATGTGCGGCGGCTGGGCGCGGACAAGGTGGTGGCGATCGGCCAGGGCGCCAACGATGCCGGCATGCTGCGCGAAGCGGCGCTGGGCATCTGCGTCCTCTCGCGCGAAGGCACCGCCGTCACGGCCTTGACCGCCGCCGACATCCTCGTGGCGGATATTCATGCCGCCCTGGAATTACTGGAAAAACCCATGCGAATTGTGGCGACCCTGCGAAAATGAGCCTGCCCACCAGCGAACCCCTCTCGAACGAAAACGAAGCGGATTCCCCGGCCCGCCAGCGCCGCCGCAGGCGCATGATTGTGCCGGCCGGCGCTGACGAGCGCGCCGCGTTCGCCGCCGATCTGGCGCACCGCCTGACGCCTTCCTTTGATTTCTTCCTCTTTACCGCCATTGCCGGGCTGGCGCTGGCCGCCGCCCTGCTGCTGGACGCGCCCGCCCTGTTTGTGCTGGCCGCCCTGCTGGCGCCTTTCATGGCTCCGGCCGTCGGGTTGGGCCTGGCCACCATCCTTGGCTCGGTGCGATTCTTCCTGCAATCCCTGTCGGGCATGCTGCTCGGCAGCCTGATCATCTTCGTGTGGGGTCTGGCAGCAGGCTGGCTCTCGCGCCTTTGGCCGGGTGTCGTGCATGCCCAGGCGTCCCTGCACACCGTCTTCACACTGCCCGATTTTGCCCTGGTGACGCTGGGCGCCGCGTTGGGCATTTACCTGCTGGTGCGCGCCCCGCAACAGCGCCCACTGGTAGCCAGTGTGGCGCTGGCATACAGCCTGTACCTGCCCATCGGATCGGCCGGTTTTGGCCTGGCAAGCGGTCAACCCGGTCTGTGGCCCGACGGTCTGATCGTCTTCTTCGTCCATCTCGGCTGGATCGCGCTGGTCTGCACCATTGTGCTGGCCCTGCTCGGCCTGCGCCCGCTGACCTTTTTCGGCTACACTCTGGCTTCCACTCTGGCGCTGGCCGGCGTGGTCACCGTGATCGCCCTGAGCGGGTTGGGCACCGCCCTGCAAACCAACGTGGCCATGCCGCCGCCGCCCCCCAGCGCCACCGCCACTGTCACCCCCACGCCCAGCATCACGCCCACCCCGCTGCCACCCACCACCACCGGCACGCCCACCAAAACGCTCATCCCCACGCAAACATACACCCCCACCATCACCTCCACCCCTCCGCTGGTGTACGGCAAGGTTTATGCGCGCGGCGACGAGGGCGCCATCATGCGCAAAGAGCCCAGCTTTAATTCGCCCTGGGCCAAGAGCATGCTCAACGGTCAGCTGCTGATCATCCTGCCCGAATCGGTGGAAGCCGAAGGCGCCACCTGGCTGCACGTGCGCTTCCCGGGTGACGGCACAGAAGGCTGGATCGTGCAGACCCTCATATTGATCGAAACCCCCACCCCCGCCTGGTAAACGGCGGAGAATCCCCATCCTTCTTCAGGAGCTTTACACATGCCCATTCACTTCGGCACCGACGGCTGGCGCGCGGTCATCTCCGACACCTTCACCTTCCACAACTCGCGCATGGTCACCCAGGCGATCGCCGACGCCGTCGCCTCGGACAACTGGCTGAACGGATCCGCCCCGGCGGAAGCCCCCGAACCGCGCAAAATGGTTGTCGGTTTTGACACCCGCTTCCTTTCCGACCGCTATGCCACGGAAGCGGCGCGCGTTCTGGCGGCCAACGGTTTCACGGTCTATCTGACCCAGGCCGACGTGCCCACCCCGGCGCTGTCCTATTCGGTGTACAACCTTAAAGCCATCGGCGGTATTATGATCACCGCCTCGCACAACGCGCCGCGCTACAACGGCGTCAAGCTCAAGTCGGCCAACGGCGGCTCGGCCCTGCCCGAGCAGTGCCGCCGCGTGGAAGTCTACCTGAACGACAACGAGTCGCAGGGGCGCGGCCCCAACCTGATGGATTACGAGCATGCCCGTCAGGCCGGTCTCATCCAGCGTTTCAACCCCATCGTGGCCTACAACGACCACCTGCGCAAGCTGATCAACTTCGACGTCATCGCCGATAATCCGCAGCGCGTGGTGGTCGATTCGATGTACGGCTCGGGGCGCGGCGTGATCAAGGGCATCCTGCAAGGTACCGGCTGTGAAGTGACCGAGATTCGCGGCGAGATGAACCCCGGCTTCGGCGGCGTGCACCCCGAACCGATCGCCCATTACCTGGGCGCGTTGAGCAGCGCGGTCAGCACCGGCCTGGGCAGCTTTGGCATCGCCACCGACGGCGACGCCGACCGCATCGGCGCAATGGACGAGCGCGGGCGCTTTGTGGACCCGCACAAGATCATGGCGCTGGCGCTGCGCTACCTGGTGGAGAAACGCGGCATGAGCGGCGCGGTGGTGCGCACCATCTCCACCACGCGCATGATCGACCGTCTGGCCAAACGCTACGGCCTGAAGATGTACGAAACCCCGGTGGGCTTCAACCACATTGCCGATTACATGCTCAAGGAAGACGTGCTCATCGGCGGCGAGGAATCGGGCGGCATCTCCTTCAAGGGCCACATCCCTGAAGGCGACGGCGTGCTGCTCGGCCTGTTGATCATTGAGATGGTTGCCGCCTACGGCGTGCCGCTGGCGGACCTGGTGCAGAACCTGCTGGACGAAGTCGGCCCGGCCGATTACGAGCGCCGCGACCTGCGCCTGCGCCACCCGGTGGCCAAGGACGCGATGGTGCGCCGCCTGACGCAGGATGCGCCCGCCCAGATCGGCGGCGAAGGGATCAGCGAGATCATCACCATGGACGGCGTCAAATACATCATGGCCGACGATTCGTGGTTGCTCATCCGCCCGTCGGGCACCGAGCCAGTGCTGCGCGTATACGCCGAAGGGCGCTCGCCACAGATGGTTAAGGCGCTGCTGGCCTACGGCGAGGAAATCGCCAACAGCGTGGCCTAAACGATTTTAAAATTCACAACACCCCGGTCGGGCAAACCTTCCGGGGTGTTTGTTTTGGGCAGGTTCGTAGATTGTGCCGCCGTCCCCGGCGGCGACTGGATCCATTCCCCCCATCCATGGACCCCCTCCAATCAAAATCGCCCCGGAGAC
>DAOUGY010000173.1:0-17248 GCA_034428975.1 Anaerolineaceae bacterium
GCCGGCCTCGGAACTGAGGTGCTGGGTGAACGCGGTGCGCCGCACATTAATGAAGTTCCAACTCGCGCCTTCCAGCAGCACGGTGCGGGTGGTCTCGGTCACTTCGCTTTCCTGGCCGCCCATCACGCCGGCCAGCGAGAGCGGTCCGGCAGTGTCGCACACCAGGATGGTGTAGTCTTCCAGCGTGCGTTCCACGCCGTCCAGCGTGGTCAGCTTTTCGCCGGGGGCGGCGGCGCGGGTGATGATGGTGGGGGCCTTGCCGCCGGCGCGCCGCACCAGCACGTCGTAATCGAAGGCGTGCAGCGGCTGACCGGTTTCCAGCATCACGTAGTTGGTGGCGTCGACGATGCTGTTGATCGGGCGCATGCCGGCAAGGCGCAGGCGCAGCTGCGTCTTGTAGGGGCTGGGGCGAGCCTGGACGTCGCGCAGCAAACCCAGCACAAAGCGCGGGTTGAGGGCGGGATCGGTGATCTGGAGGGCGACCTGCCCGGCGATGGGCGCACCGCCCGCCGGCAGCGCGGTTTGCGGCCGGCGCAGGGCCTTGCCGGTCACGGCGGCCAGCTCGCGGGCGATGCCGATGACCGAGGCGTTGCGGATCATGTTGGGCAGGATGCCGATCTCCAGCACGGCATCGCCAATGTAATCGGCCAGTGGCATGCCGGTGGGGGCGTCGGCATCGAAGAAAATGACGCCTTCGTGCTCGTCGGAGAGGCCCAGTTCCTTTTCGGAACAGACCATTGAGTAGGATTCCACGCCGCGAATCTTGGCGCGCTTGAGGGTGGTGAGCACCTGACCGGCCTGGTGACCGTCATAGATGCGCGCGCCTTCTTTGGCGTAGGCCACTTTAATGGGCTGCGCCAGCGGACCGGTTCCTTTGTAGGGATACAGGTTGGGCGCGCCGGTCAGCACGATGTGTTCCTGCAGGCCGTCGTTCAGACGGCAGAGCACCAGACGGTCGGCGTTGGGGTGCGGCAGCACCTCGTCGATTTGCGCCACCACCAGCTTGTCCGGCTCCCACGCCAGGCCGGAGATTTTCAGGTCGTGATGCTCGCTTTCGGGTATGGGCAAGCCGAAGACCTGCACCTCTTCCACTTCCAGGCCGATCATCGTCAGCGTGCGGGCCAGGTCCTCCAGCGGCAAATCGACGTCCACATATTCTTTTAACCACGATACAGGCAGCTTCATGGAAATTTCCTTTCTATTGATGCGTCAAATCGAATTGCCGGAGCTAGAACTGCTCGAGGAAACGGACGTCGTTGCCCCAGAACAGGCGAATATCGTCGATATGGTAGCGCAGCATGGCGATGCGCTCCGGGCCAAGGCCGGCGGCAAAACCGGAGAACTCGGCCGGGTCGTAGCCGCCGTTGCGCAGCACCACCGGATGCACCATGCCGCAGCCGCCGATTTCCAGCCAGCCGCCGCCTTTGCACACCGGGCAGCCCTTGCCGCCGCACAGGAAACATTCCATGTCGATTTCGGCGCTGGGCTCGGTGAAGGGGAAGTAGGAGGGGCGCAGGCGGATGCGGGCCGTCTCGCTGAACATGCGGCGCACGAATTCTTCGAGCGTGCCCTTCAGATCGCCGAAGGTGATGCCGCGACCCACTGCCAACAGCTCCACCTGGTTGAACTGGGCTTCGTGGCTGGCGTTGGTCTGCTCGTAGCGGTAGGTCATGCCGGGCAGGATCATGCGAATGGGTTCGGGCGCAAATTCGCGCATCGAGCGGATTTGGCCGGGCGAAGTGTGCGTGCGCAGGATCACGCCGGGCCGGGTGGTGTGGAAGGTATCCCACATGTCGCGCGCGGGGTGATGGGCGGGGATGTTGAGCAGCTCGAAGTTGTACTCGTCGGTTTCCACCTCGGGTGAGCGGTAGATCTGGAAGCCCATTTCCGAGAAGATGCGGTAGATGTCGTTGAGCGCCTGGGTGGCGGGGTGCAGGCGGCCCAGCGGCAGGCGGCGGCCGGGCAGGCTGACGTCCAACCGTTCGCTGGCCAGGGCGCGTTCCAGCGCGGCCTGCTGCACGGCGGCGGCGCGCTCGTTCCATGCGGCTTCCAGCGCCTGTTTGACGGTGTTGGCGCGCTGCCCGATCTGCGCGCGCAATTCCTTGTCGACCTGCCCCAACTGGCTGAAGACCTGCATGACCGCCGAACTGCGCGAAAGATGCGCGTTCTTCCAGGCTTGCAGGGCGGTTTCGTCCTGCAGGCTTTCCAGCGCAGCCAGCGCGGTGCGCTGAATGTCTTCCAACTTTTCGATGACCGACTGATTCTCCGACATGAGCACCTCCGAAGGTTGAAAAATTCCGATTAAACAAAACGGCCCGCCCCTGCCAAGGGACGGGATCGCCGCGGTACCACCCTGATTGGCTGCGCAAGGCAGCCCACTCGTTCCAACGGCCTGAGAACAGGCGATTGGCGTGCCGGCTAACGCGGGCAGGGCGGCTCAGACTACTGGCCCCGTGGGGCGTTCCCCTGAGCGGCTCGGGAGGGAACTTCGGATGGTTTCCGCCGGGCAGGCGTCTCAGTCTTTGCGCCCGCGTCCCTGTCGGTTTTCGCCAGCCTACTTTCCTCCGTCACAGCCGTTTCGGAAAAAAGATTGTGACCTAATTATCGCCAAAACGGGGTAAATGTCAAGATAAGGAACGGAAATGCCGGCGCTCAGGAGTGGGGCTCACCCCGGTTAAAATTTTGGAATGATAGGATGAAGTGCGCAGAGCCGCAACCTTGTTGTGACAAAGCAAAGCCTGCTGCGCGCTTCATGGTAGAATAAATCCCATGAAACGATGGCAGTTTTGGGTGGGTTTGTTGATCAGCGCGGTGTTCCTGTACTTCGCGCTGAGGGGTTTGCGCCTGGATGAAGTGTGGCAGGCGGTGAAACAGGCTCAATACCTGTGGTTGATCCCCGGGGTGGCGGTGTATTTCATCGGCGTGTGGGTGCGCACGTGGCGCTGGCATTATCTGCTGCGCCCGCTTAAGAAAATCCCCACGCACAAGATGTTCTCGATCGTCACCATCGGTTACATGGGCAACAACATCTTCCCGGCGCGCGCCGGTGAGGTGCTGCGCGCGGTGGTGCTCAAACAGCGCGAGGGCGTACCCATCTCGGCCTCGCTGGCCACCATCATCGTCGAGCGCATCTTCGACGGCGTGGTGATGCTGGCGTTTGTCTTCCTCAACCTGCCGGAACTGGCGCGCCTGACGCACGATTCGGGCGTGCTCGGTACATTGAACATCCGCGACCTGGCGTTGATCGGCGCGGTGGTGTTCATCGGCGCGCTGCTGGTCTTTTTGCTGGCGGCCATGTTCCCGCGCGTCACCGAGCGCATCGGCAATGGTTTCATCAACCGCTTCCTGCCGGAACGGCTGCGCGAGAAGGTGCGCCCGATCATGCTGCGCTTCCTGGGCGGGTTGGAAAGCCTGCGCGCCCCGCAAGAAGCGCTGATGATCTTCGTCACCACGGTGATCATCTGGCTGCTGGAAACGGCCAAATACTGGTTCGTGATGCACGCCTTCCCGTTCGAAGTCAGTTTCTTCGCGCTGATGCTGATGAACGGTATCGTCAACCTGACCACCACGCTGCCCTCGGCACCGGGTTATGTCGGCACGTTTGACGCGCCGGGCATTGCCCTGCTGCAGGCTTACAATGTGCCGGGTGAGGTGGCGGCGGGGTATACGCTGGTGCTGCACGGCGCGCTGTGGCTGCCCATCACCCTGCTGGGCGCGTATTATTACCTGCGCCAGCCGCTGCGCTGGGGCAGCCAGGAAATACAAGATTTGAGCCGCGAAACAACGGAATAACACAGCCATCGCAGGAGGAATCATGCGCATTGCAATCGTGGGCGCGGGCATCGGCGGCATGGCGGCCGCCTATGACCTCAACCGCGCCGGTCACACCGTGACCATTTTTGAAGCGTCCGACGCCGTGGGCGGGTTGGCGGCCGGGTTTAAGGCGCCCGGTTGGGACTGGTCGCTGGAGAAGTTCTACCACCACTGGTTCACCTCCGATGCCGATATGCTCGGGTTGATCCGCGAGCTGGGCTGGGAAGACCGCGTGGTGGTGCGCCGCCCGGTGACGGTGATGTATCACAAGGGCAAATTCTACCCGTTTGATTCGATTCCCGCCGCGCTGATGTACCCCGGCCTGGGCTGGGGCATCAACAAAATCCGCTTCGGGCTGGTGGGGCTGTACCTGCGCCTGACCAAAAACTGGAAGCCGATGGAACAGACCACCGTGGAAGCCTGGATGCGCAAGTACGCCGGCGACCGCGTGTTTGAAGAGATGTGGCAGCCGATGCTGGTGGGCAAGTTCGGCGAGCAATATGCCTCACAGGTCAACATGGCCTGGATGTGGGCGCGCCTGCACTCGCGCACCACCAACCTGGCCACCTTTCAGGGCGGCTTTCAGGCGTTCAGCGATTCGCTGGCCGAGGCGCTGCGACTGCGCGGCGTGACCATTCGGCTGAATACCGCGGTGCAGCGCATCGAGCCGCTGCCCGAAGGCGGCCTGCAGGTGGACAGCGCCACCGGCACGGAGACTTATGACCGCGTGCTGGTAACCATTTCGCCGGCGGTGATGGCGCGCATGGCGCCCACGCTTCCGCCCGAATACCTGAAGGGCCTGTTGGATTTGAAGAGCCTGGGCGCGGTGGTGATGGTGCTCTCGCTCAAACACCGCCTGTCCGATAAAGGCTACTACTGGTTCAACCTGCCCAAATCGGCGGGATTCCCTTTCCTGGCGCTGGTGGAGCATACCAACTTCCTGCCGGCCGAGCATTACGGCGGCGAAAACCTGGTCTACTGCGGCGATTACCTCGAAACCGACCATGAGTATTTCCGCATGAGCCAGGATGAGCTGCTCGAGCGTTTTCTGCCCAGCCTGAAGCGCATTAACCCCGATTTTGAGGCCGACTGGCTGCAAAATTCCTGGCTGTTCCGCACGCCATACGCCCAGCCGGTGCCGCTGCTCAACCATTCCAAAAACATTCCCGACCTGCGCACGCCGTTGAAGGGACTGTATTTTGCCAGCATGAGCCAGGTGTACCCGTGGGACCGCGGCACAAATTACGCCGTTCAGGTGGCGCGCAAGGCTGCCCGCATGATCCTGGACGATGCCGCCGGGTAATATTAAAGAAAGTTTGTTCGATCATTGATCGCCTTATGAGACCGCCAGATATGGCGGTTTCATGCATAAACAAGCCTGCCTGTCCGTCTATGCTTGTTTTCCGACGGTGTTTCACGAATTAGGCTCACGAGATTCACGAATCGACATGATGCAACCCTAACGAGGGATTTTTTATTTGCCGTGAATCTTAAGTGGAAAATTGCCAGATATCGTGTATCTATAAAAATATTGTAGTTGACCCCCATATATGGGGCGTGGAACCCTTGGATTTTCCCACTAGTGGGTCGGCGGATTGTGAGAAGCCTCACCTTAAGACATTGGTTTCCGGCAGGAATTTTAAGATGAGAAGTCTTAAAGATTGGGAATCTTTTAAGCGCGCGTAGGGTATGCAACTTGTTGCGCTGCCATCGTTCTGTTAGAATTTGAGTACACAGACGGCAGGGGGCGCGTCGATCCCCACCCCGCCGGGAAAACCGGCGGCTCTGACAATTCAGGCAAAACCCAAACCCACTGCGCAGGCAGTGGGTCTGGCTCTCTGTCGCCCGTGTCGGTCATGGACTGGAATCTCACGAAGGAGGAAGCCATTCATGGAAGCGCAATATGCATGGCAATCTGCACTGGGACAACTCGAAACCGAGATGCCCAAAGCGGCGTTTGACACCTGGGTGCGCAGCGCCGAGTTGGTTAAATATGAGCAGGACCGGTTCACAATCGGTGTGCAGAATGCATATGCGCGGGATTGGCTGGAAAACCGCCTGGGCAGTACGGTGACCCGTATGTTGACGGGCATGATGGAACGCCCGCAGATGGTCAATTTTGTTGTCTGGCACAAGGATTACGAATCGACCGCGGACACAGCCGCCGAAGAGGACGCTCCGGTGATGGTTTTGCCTGCCGCCGCACCGCGCACCGTCAGCATGCACAGCCGCTACACGTTCGATTCGTTTGTGGTGGGCCCGAGCAACCGCCTGGCGCACGCCGCCTGTGTGGCGGTTGCCGAGAACCCCGGGCAGGCGTATAATCCGCTGTTCCTGTACGGCGGCGTGGGTTTGGGCAAGACGCACCTGCTGCATGCCATCGGCAATGCGGCGCGGGCGCGCGGCCTGGAAGTGCTGTACATTTCTTCGGAAGAGTTCACCAACGACTTGATCAATGCCATTCGCACGCACAACACGGCTGCCTTCCGCGAGCGCTACCGCCGCCCGGACGTGTTGTTGATCGACGACATTCAGTTCATCGCCGGCAAGGAATCGACCCAGGAGGAATTCTTCCACACCTTCAACGCGCTGCATGGCCAGGAGAAGCAGTTGGTCATGTCGTCGGATCGCCCTCCCAAGGCGATGGTGACGCTGGAAGAACGCCTGCGCTCGCGCTTTGAATGGGGCCTGACGGCCGACCTGCAGCCGCCCGACCTGGAAACGCGCATGGCCATTCTGCGAACCAAAGCCGAACGCACCGGCCGCCAGGTGCCGACCGATATTCTGGAACTGATCGCCCGCCAGATTCATTCCAACATTCGCGAACTGGAAGGCGCGCTGACCCGTGTGCTGGCATATGCCGATTTGCGCGACCGCCCACTGACCCCCGACCTGGTCAATGTAGCCCTGGCCGATCTGCTGCCCCAGCGCAGCACGGTGGAGCCGCGCACGGTGATTGATGCGGTGGCCCGCTCGTTTGGCATCCCGCGCGACCGGCTGTTGGGCCGCGACCGCACACGCGAAGTGGCTCTGCCGCGCCAGGTGGCCATGTATCTACTGCGCGAAGCGGGCAACATCTCGCTGCCGCAGATCGGCGAGGAGATGGGTGGGCGCGATCATACCACGGTGATGTATGCCTGCGAAAAAGTGGCGGACATGATCGAGCGCGACGACCGCCTGCGCCGACAGGTGGTGCAGATCCGCGAGGAATTGTTCGGCCAGCGGCCGAGGTTCTCATAACAAATCGAACGGCCGGTGGAGAAAAAGCCGCCGGCCGTTCATTATTTTTGCTTTTTAAGGAATTTTCCACCATTTTTCTACCGTTAAAAGGTTGAAATCTTTTTCCATCCATGCTAATATAAGTATGTCCCTCCTGCCGGTTGCCCCCCTCAACCGGTAGAAGGGATCTTTATTTTAACGATAACGCGGCGGCCGGTTCCGGCCGCCGCGCGTTGCATTGCAGGATTAAGGGGTCAATCCACCAGGATGACGCGCACCGAACCAATGGCCAGGTTGACGCGGATGTCGATGGCGGCTTTGCCTTCGCTGTAACCCGGCGAGGTGATGACCTTGTCGGAACGGTTCAGGCCCTGTCCGGCGGAAACGCTGACCAGGCCGGTATCGGATTGCACGCGCACCGCCGCGCCGCGCGGAACGCGCACGACGATCTCGCCAATCGCGCCGCTCACTTCCCAACTGGCGCGCGCGCCGCCCGCCGGCGCATCCGGCAGGGTCACGTCAATGCGGCCCACGGCCACGTTGGCTTTCAGGCGTTCCACCTGCAGACCGCTCAAGTCGATGACCTGTTCGCCCACCGCCAGGTCGGAGCTGATTTCCAGCGGAACGGCATCGGTCAGGCGCAGGGTCCAGGCATCGGAGCGCGGGCCGGGGGTGTAGGCGGCGGCGCCGCTGGCGCTCAACGAGACGTTGAGCGCCCCACCGCTGCCGTTGGCTGTGACCGACAGATTTTGCCCGGATGAGTAACGGATGTTGCCTTCCATCAATTGCCCGGCGGCGGCGCCGCTGGTGTAGTGCAGCGAGCCCACCGCGGCGGCAATGTTCAAGTTGCCGCGCGTGGCGCCGTCCAACGCCTGGGCCACCGGCTTATCCAGCATGGTCTGGCCGTTGATGGGCGAGGCCGCCATCCAGATCACCGCCGCCACCAGCAGCACGCCCAGCAGCACGCGCACGATGATGGTGGCCGCCGTGCTGCGCCGCCCGAAGATGATATCCAGGCCGATGGCGATCAACAGAATCGGCCACAGGCGCAGCAGCGCGTCCCAGATGTTAAAGGCCAGCAAGCCGAAATTGGACAGTTGGAAGATTACACCCAGGCCGATGAGCAGGATGGGGCCCACCCAGCCGTCGCGGCGGATCAGGCCGTCCAGGCCGCCGACGATCAGCAGCAGCGGCCAAAGCTTGACCACCACGTCCCACACCGAACCCTGCACGGCGTTGATATTGATGAGAAAGAGCACCGCGCCCAGGGCAATCAGCAGCAGGGGGAAAAAGAAGCTGCGTTCGTGTTTGGGTTGCATGTCACTCATGGTTTAATTTCCTTTCAGCGCGCGGAAGAGCAGCACGCCGCCGCCCGCGATCAACATCACCGGCCAGATCAGGTCGCTGTCCAGCCAGCGCAAACCGACGATGTTCAGGTTTTCGAGCAGGAAGATGCCGCCGGCGATGATCAGGCCAATGCCGATGATGCGGATGCCGTTGGGGTTGGGCCGGCGCGAGGCTTCGATCAGTTCGTCGCGCATCATTTCGCCGCGTTCGCGCAATTCCTCGCCGGAGAGGCGCGTTGTGCCCTGACCAATTTGGTCTTCGCGCGGGACGACCAGCCAGAGCACCAGATAGACCAGCACACCGCTGCCACCGGCCAGGGTCAGCACCACAAAGAACAGGCGAATGAAGGTCGCGTCAATGCCCAGGTAGCGCCCCAGGCCGCCACACACGCCGCCGATCATCTGATCGGTCTGGCTGCGATAAAGTCGATTTTCCATTTGTTATTCCCTCCGATCCTTGAATGTCTAGCGGCGCATGGCCTGCCAGAAGAGGAACAAACCCGCCAGAATGAGCGCCACCGGCCAGGCGTACGAAATGACGCTTGAAGCGCCGATGGCCACCAGGGCGCCCAGCACCATCAGAATGCCGGCCGGGATCCACGGCCAGCGCATGGCGCGGCCGGCGGGCAGCATGGCCAGCACGGCGAAGGTAAGGCCGAGGCCAAAGAAGAACACCGCGCCGCTCAGGAATCCGTTGGTGTCGCCCAGCGCTGCCACCACCGCCAGGGTGAAGAGCGCGCCGGCGGGAATGACCGCCCACCAGCTGGTGGGGGTGAGCGCCAGCACCACCAAAAACGCCAGACCGATGCCCGCCAGGAAGATCGGGCCGCCAAAGCTCTCGGCAAAGGCCGGAGCCAGCTCGCCCATCAGGATCAAGGCCGCCAGGTCCAGCAAAACCACGCCGGGGATGGCTGCCCACCAGTTGCCGCGCGGGTTGCCCGCCAGCACCGCCAGAAAGGCCGCACCGCCCAGGCCGAACAGCGCCACGCCAAACATGGCGCCAAAGTCAATGTGAAACACCTGTTGGGCCAGCAGCACCAGGCCGCCGACGATCAGCAGAATTCCGAATAATCCTCTTCGCCAGAAATCGCTTTTCATGGTTTCCTCGCAATCGCTAGATGATTTCGACCGATGCTACGCCGGTTTCGACGCTGATTTCCACGCGATTGGTCGCCGTGGCGAAATCCGCCGATTCATAGATGTTGTTCAGACGGGCGAAACGCGGAGCCACTTTGATGCTCGCCAGCCCGCTGGAGACCTTGATGTGCCCGGCCACACCTTCCGGCACGCGCACGATCACCGAGGCCGCGCCCGATTCCACTTTGAAGCGCGTCAGGCCGGCATTGGCGGGCAGGGTGATGTCCGTCGAGCTGGCGCCGGTGGACAGTTCCACCTCGCTCACGCGCAGGTCGCGCAGATCGATGACGTTTTCGGAGGCGCCGGTTTCCAGCTTCAGGCGCAGCGGTACGTCGCGGTTGAGGGTGAAGGTCCAGTCCAATCCGCGGGTGTTGAAGGCCCACGGGAAGCCAAAGGACGTCACGTCCGGCGTGTGCATGTCCACCTGCAGCTCGCCGCCACTCAGGCGCTCGCTGTGGCGAAGACCGCCGTAAAATTCACCGGAAACGACCTGGGCGGGGTGGTCGCCCGCGCTGATGCGCAGACGGCCCGCGCCGTGGTGCACCCGCACCGAAGCCGATGAAGCGCCTTGCAGCGCCACAGCGGCCTGCTGTAATTCGGGCGTCTCGTTGCGGAACAGCACCGGCCCCAGCACCAGCCACACGCCCAGCAGCACCAGCATGACGGGCCAGAACAAGGCCCAGAAGTTGAAGTTAAAGATGCCCAGATTGCGCAGCAAGAGCAGGACGCCTGCCACCACAATCACCGTGCCCCAAAAATAACCACTCTTCTTCATTTCGAACTCTCTTTCTGTGATAATTACTGAACTTTTGTCGGGCGGCGCAGCAGGGTGCGCAGCAGGATCATCACACCGGCCAGCACCAGCAGCAAGGGCCAGTAGCTGCCCAGCAGGTTGAAGCCGCCCAGGAACGAACCAAAGATCAGGAACAGGATCAGGCTGGAGAAGATCGTATCCAGACCACGCATCGCGGTGAATTCACCGGTGCGGTCAATCAACGAGGCCAGCAAAATCCCCACGCCGCTGAAGCCGGGGATGAGTGCCCAGGCGTAGGACCAACTACCCCAGTTGCCGGTCAGATTTTGCCAGTACAACAGCGCGCCGATGCCGCCCACCACGCAGGCGGCCACCAGCATGCCGGGCAGCATGAAGGCGAAGCCGAAGACGAACAGCAACGCGCCCGCGCCGATGATGAACCACGGCCAGTCCATGGTGGTGTTCACCCAGGCCTGAAACGCCGGGGCGAACTGCATGAGCAGGAAGAAAGCGCCGGCCAGAACCAGCAGCAAACCAAAAGCCAGACTTCCACGTTTCGATTGATCCATTGCAACCTCCACCCGGTGAGAAACTCCGGGAGCATGAAAAGGGTACTGTCTATGACTATATACGCAGCAAAACGGCTGGAGTTGCGGGGAGTATAATCAAACGTGCTGGAATGGCTTTACACCAATCTTTGACATCATTTCAGGAGAAACCATGAGCTTATCCAAACGACTGGATGAGGCGCGCAAAGCCTATGCCGCCGGTGATGTGGACGCTTCGGCCCGCGCGCATGCCGGGCAGCGAATTCTTTCGACGGCGTCCGAAGAACACGGCGCAGCCGGTTCGCAGTACCTGGGCAGCCTGGTGTATGGCGGCCTGGACGGCATCATCACCACCTTTGCCGTGGTCAGCGGGGTGGCCGGCGCGCAATTGGCCCCCGGCATTGTCATCATTCTCGGCCTGGCCAATCTGTTTGGCGATGGGTTTTCGATGGCGACGGGCGCATACCTATCGGCCAAAAGCGAAGACGAATACTATCACCGCGAGCGGCAGCGTGAGGCCTGGGAAGTGGAGCACTTCCCCGAAGGCGAGCGCGCCGAACTGCTGGCGCTCTACCGCGAGCAGGGCTACCCCGAAGAGGACGCCCGACAACTGGTGGAGATTAAGAGCCGCGACCCCAAGCGCTGGGTGGATGCCATGATGGTGGAAGAATTGGGCTTGCTGCCCGAGCAGCGCAAGCCGATCCTCGACGCGCTGGCAACGTTCAGCGCGTTTGTGGTGGCCGGGGCTGTGCCCATGCTCTACTACCTGCTGGATTTGATTTTCCACTTTAATGCCGCGCCGCAAACGGCGTTTTTCATCTCGATGGGCATGTCGGCCCTGGCACTGTTTGGCGTGGGCGCAGCCAAGGTATTGGTCACCGGGCGCAGCGCCTTGCGCTCCGGGCTGGAAATGCTGCTGGTGGGCGGATTGGCTGCCGGGGTGGCCTACGGCGTCGGCGCACTGCTCAAGGGGCTGGGCGTGGGGTGATGCGCGTCGATCTGCACGGCAATCGTCACGCTCAGGCTTTGACCGGCGTGCTATAATCGATAGACACCTTGCGCGTCTGAACAGGTCGTCGATGAGCGACGAAGCCCCCCTTTCCCCCACTCCGCCCACCCCCGCCCCGCTCGAAAGCCGTGACACCCCCCATGTGAATGTGCATGTGGAGATACCGCCGGCTTCGCAGGTGCGCGTGACGGTGAGCGTGCGCACCTCGAACGGTGATGCGCTGGGCGAACAAACCCTGACCTTTGGCTCCGGTGAGCGCCCATCGCGGCGCTCTGCCGGGGGAATGCGCCTGTTGGGCGCGGGGGCGACGGCGCTGGCGGCGCTGCGGCGGCTTGACCCCGCCTGGCTGATGGCCATTGCGGTGGGGCTGTACACCCTCACGCGCCTGATCGCGCTGGATTCCTTCCCGATTTACTTCTTTACCGACGAAGCCGTGCAAACCGTGCTGGCGGCCGATTTTTTGCGCGACGGTCTGCGCAGCTATACCAAGGAGCTGCTGCCCACCTTTTTTGTCAACGGCTCGCAATACAACCTGGGCGTGTCGGTCTACCTGCAAATTCTGCCGTACATTCTGTTTGGCAAGTCGGTGTATTTGACGCGCCTGACGCCCATGCTGGTGGGACTGCTGGCTCCGGTGTGCGCCGGCCTGACGCTGCGCGATGTGTTTCACTCCCGGCGCTACTGGCTGGGCGCGTTGATCTTTTCGGTCACGCCGGCCTGGTTCCTGCACTCGCGCACCGCGTTTGAGACGGCCCTGGCGGTGGCCTTATACACCGCTTTCCTTTATTTTTATCTGCTTTATCGCAGCGGGCGGCCGCGCATGTTGTACGCGGCGGTGGCGATGGCCGCGTTGTGTTTTTACAGCTACAGCCCGGCGCAACTGGTGGTGGCGCTCACCGCGCTGCTGCTCTTCTCGTTCGATATCGGTTACCACTGGCGCAACCGGCGCGTGGTGCTGACCGGGCTGGGGCTGGCCCTGCTGCTGGCTTTGCCGTATGTGCGTTTTCTGATTCTGCACCCCACCGAAAACGCCAATCATTTGATGACGCTGGATTCCTATTGGATTCACGACCTGACCATCGGCCAAAAACTGGGCCGGTTTGCCGGCGAATATGTGCGCGGGCTTAACCCGTTTTACTGGTTCCTGCCCAACAACATCGACCTGGCGCGGCATGTGATGAAAAACTACGGCCATTTGCTGCGCCCCAGCCTGCCGTTTTTCCTGCTGGGGGTGGTGCTGGCGGCGCGGCGTTTCCGGCAGCCCGGTGAACGCACCCTGTTGCTGGCGCTGCTGGCGGCCCCGGCCGGCGCGGCTCTGGCCGGCCTGAGCGTGACGCGCGCGCTGTTCTTTGTGGCTCCGGCGGTGCTGCTCACCGCCATCGGTTGCGATGCTCTGCTGGACTGGCTGGAGCGGCGCAAGCTGCCCGGCCCGCTGTTGAACCTGCTGCTCTTCCTTACCCTGGCATTTGCCAACGTGTACATGCTAGTGGATGCCGTGCGCAACGGTCCGCTGTGGAGCAGCGATTACGGCCTGGGCGGCATGCAGTACGGAGCGCGCCAACTCTTCCCCGCGTTGAAGACGTTCGCTGATGCGCACCCCGATCAGGACCTGATTGTGTCGCCATCCTGGGCCAACGGCACGGATGTCATATCGCGCTTTTATTACGGCGACCAGCCGCCCTATCAAATGGGCACCATCGACGGCTACATCGAGAACTTCCGCCCACTGGACGATCACACCACATTTGTGATGATCCCCGAAGAGTTGGAGCGCGCACGCGCCAGCGGCAAATTCACCGACCTGCGAGTGATCGAGACAATTCCTTACCCGGACGGCAGCGATGGGTTCTCGTTTGTGCAGTTGCAGTACGTGGATAACATTCAGACCATCTTCGCCAACGAACGCGAAGCGCGCCGCGCGCTGCAGGAGAAGATCCTGACTCTGCCGGGCGGCGAGGCGATTAAGGTGAGCTATTCGGTGTTGGACATGGGCAGCATCGAGGATCTCTTCGACGGCCGGCCCAACAGCCTGGTGCGCACGCGCGAAGCCAACCCGCTGCAGGTCAACATTGCCTTCGAAGCCCCGCGCGAAGTCAGCCGTGTTATACTGCGTGTAGGCGGAACGGCGTCCCGTATTCTGATTGAAATGATCCCGGCGGGCGATAGCGAGGCCCAGCAAGTGACGCTGGAACTGGGCGAAGCGCCCGAGCCGCGTACGGTGGAGCTGCCGCTGACTGCCGCGGGACTGTTCACCCGCGCCAATGTTTCGGTGTGGAACGCCAACGAAGGCGAACCGTCGCATGTGCATTTGTGGGAGATCGAGCTGAAGTGAAGCGCCGCCCGGATATAGATTGGAGCCTGGCGATCACCATCGTGACGTGGCTGCTGGCGGCGCTGCCGGGGCTGCTGCGCGCTGTGCAAGCCGGATTGGATTGGGACCTGTTGCAATCACTTCCGTCCCAACCCGGGCCGCTCTACCTGCTGTTGAGCGGGGCCTTAAGCGGCCTGGCGGCGGGGTTCGCGGCGCTGGTGCTAATGCTGCGGTGGCGCCGGGCGCTGCATGCGTGCGGCGTGATCGCGACGCTGTTGACGGCCTATTACTGGATGGACCGATTGGTGGTGGCCGGCGGCCCGGACCGCTCCGCCGGCTTGCCGTTCGCCGTTGCGGTTAACATTCTGTTGTTGGCATGGGTGTGCCTTACGATTCTGGGGCTGCGCGGTGCGTGGCAAGCGTCGTTTGCGCCCTCAAAAAACGAGGTGAAACAATGAATAATTCGCTGGTAGAAAAGGAAGTCAAATTCTATCTCAACAATCTGGCGGCGTTCGAGAAACGTCTGCGCGCCGCCGGCGGCGAGATGGTCAAATCGCGCGTGTTGGAAATCAACCTGCGCTTCGATTCGGCGGACGGCACGCTGACCACCGAGCGCCGTGTGCTGCGCCTGCGCCAGGATCAGACCGCCCTGCTGACGTACAAAGGCCCCAACGATCCCAGTGAGGGCATCAGCACCCGGCAGGAAATTGAGTTTCAGGTCAGCAATTTTGACCGCGCGCGCCAGTTCCTCGAAGCCCTGGGTTTCGTGGTGGCGGCCAATTACGAGAAGCACCGCACCATCTACCAGTTCAACGGCACCGAGATCGCCCTGGATGAACTGCCTTTTGGCACGTTCTGCGAGATCGAAGGCCCATCGGCCGAGGTGATCCAGCAAGTGGCGCTCAAGCTGGGGCTGAATTGGGAAGCGCGCTGTCTGGATAGCTACCTGTGGATATTCAACCGCCTGCAGGCGGCCGGCAAGCTGCAAGCCAGGAGCCTGACCTTTGACGAATTGCGCGGCGTGCACCTGACCGCCGAGGAAATCGGCCTGATCGCCGCGGACGCCTGATCCGGCGGGGCGTGATTGGTCTGCGCCGGCCCATTTGTTATTGCTTTTGTCGTCTTTCGGCGATATAATTACGTGTTGGGAAGAAATTTCCATACGCACGTTTGAGGTGAGAAAGAATGCCGGTATATACCTATCGTTGTGAATCTTGCGGTGTCCAGTTTGACCGCACCCAAAAATTTTCGGATCAGCCCTTAACTCGCTGCCCAGAGTGCGGTAAGAAATCCCTGCGCAAGGTCTACAGCCCGGTGGGCATTGTCTTTAAAGGCTCTGGCTTCTATGCCACCGATCACCGCTCGCCGTCGGGCATGTCCGGGCGCAGCAGTTCGTCCAGTGAGTCCAAATCCGCCGAGAGCGGATCTACCAGCGAAAGCAAACCCGCCGCTGACAAGCCCGTCACGTCATCCGGCGGCGACAAGGCCTGAAAACGGCCCTGATATTGGATCTCATCAAACCCCGGGAAGTCATTCCCGGGTATTTTTTACTCAAAACGGAAAATACAGCATGGCATCCGAACCTTCTTTTCATTTTCCCCAGGACCTCGGCGATGGGCTGGTGCTGCGCCGTGGGCGCGCGGCGGACGCTGAGGCGCTGGCGGTGTTTAACGCCCGCATTCATGGCGAAGACGGCGTGGGCGAATGGACGCGCGACCTGCTGGCCGGCAGTCCGCCCGGTTTTGCGCCCGACGATTTCACCGTGGTGGAAGATAGCGCCAGCGGGCAAATCGTCTCCAGCCTGTGCCTGATCGACCAGATCTGGAGTTACGGCGGTGTGCCGGTTGGCGTGGGACGACCGGAACTGGTGGGCACCGAGCCGGCGTATCGCAACCGCGGCCTGGTGCGCAAACAAATGAACGTGGCCCATGCCTGGAGCCGCGAGCGCGGTCATTTGGTGCAGGCCATCACCGGCATCCCCTACTACTATCGTCAGTTTGGCTATGAAATGGCGCTGGACCTGGATGGTTACCGCCTGGGCAGTGAGGGGCACGTGCCCACGCTGAAAGAAGGTGAGAGCGAAAGCCTGCGCATCCGCCCGGCCGGGGAAAACGACCTGGCGTTTGTGGCCGAGTGTTACGCCTCCCACGAGAGCCGCGCCCTGGTTTCGGCGCTGCGCACCCCCGAACTCTGGCACGATATGCTGCTGGGCAAGCGGCCTGGCAACATTAACCGCTCCGAGCTGTGCATCATCGAGCGCATCGCCGACGGCACGCGGCTGGGGTATGTGGCTCATCCGGGCTGCCTGTGGGGCGATTCGATGGCGCTGATCCGTTTCGATTTGACGCCCGGCGCATCCTGGATGGAAGTCACCCCGGCGGTGATCCGGTACTTGTGGGCCACGGGCACGGCCTATGCCGAAAAAGAAGGCAAGCCGCTGCACTTCTTCAACTTCACGCTCGACCGCGACCACCCGGCGTATCACATCGCGCAGGACCGGCTGCCGCGCGTGCGCTCGCCCTATGCCTGGTATGTGCGTGTGCCGGACCTGCCCGCATTCCTGCGCGCTGTTGCTCCCGCGCTCGAGGCGCGCCTGGCGCAGTCCTATTGCTGCGGTTACAGCGGAACGCTGGATGTGAACATGTACCGCAGCGCCGTGCGGATGAGCTTTGCGCAGGGACGCTTGACCGGGGTGGAAGCGCTGCCGGGCGGCGAGTATGAAAAAGCCGACGCCAACTTCCCGGACCGCTCGTTTCTGCACATTCTCTTTGGCTGCCGGCCGCTGCAGGCGCTGCGCGAGATGTACCCCGACTGCATTGTGAACGAAAAAGGCCGTAACCTGCTCGAGGCGCTCTTCCCGCCAACGCCGTCGCACGTCTGGGGCATTTCGTAAGAGCACACCGGATAGGCGCTGCGAACTACAAAATCATCACCCAAATCAAAAAATCCGCTGCGGAAAGCGCAGCGGATTTTTGTCGGTTGCGGCGATATGGCGTCGACCGGTTTAGTACAGACCCCACACGATCAGGGCGGTGATCAGCCCCAGGATGGTGCCCACCAGCACTTCAAAGGGCGAGTGCCCCAGCACTTCTTTGAGGCGCGCGTCGGTGA